>JADYYY010000013.1 GCA_020853395.1 Acidobacteriota bacterium | reverse complement strand
GGGTGCAGAAGGACGCCGCGGAGCTGCTCGGCATCAGCCCGCGCGTGATGAACTACAAGATCAAGATCCTCGGGATCGAGATCCCGAGAACGCGGCGGATCGTCAGCGAGCCGATCGCGAGCTGACCCCAGACACGCACGCCGGGCCTCTCGGAGGTCCGGCGTGGTGCTCTCGCGCAATTCATCTCGCGGCCGGCGATCCCGAAAGTCGCTCCCGCAGTCACACCGCGCGCGTCGGGCCGCAGGCGGCCATCGGGACCCTCACCACGTCTCGAGGAATCAGCGAGCCCGCTTCAACCAGGATGTGACGAGCGTGTCGGCGCGAAAGACCTCGTGCGCCTCCGGCTGGGGCTGCTCACGCCGATAGAGGAGCGTCGGGTTGATGGGCGCCGCGAGGCCGACGACGGCGCCCACTTGGAGCCCGACCAGGCTGCCCACCAGGAATCCTGCCAAAGCGATTGCCGTGCGGTCCTCGGTGGAGCCCTTCGTGACGACGCCGCCGAGCAGGCCAGCCGCCACGCCGCCGATCAGCGAGCCGCGGCTCGTGTGCCGCTCCATGTGCCTGCCGAACGACACGACGCTCAGCTCGACGACGTCGGACCTTGGGGTGACAGCGATGACGCGTTCGAGGTCGAACAATCGCGTGGTGCCGCGCGACGTGCGGTACACGGCGCCGTCGTCAATGCGCACGGCCGCCGTCAGCTTGTGAGAACGCCCGTCCGTGAAGCACGCCGGGTGTAGCGCGGCGGAACGGCGGAGCGCGGTCGCAACGTCCGGTGAAATCGCCGGGTCGTCCAGCCGAAGCCACGTCAGTCCGCGTGGACCGATGCTCAGGAGCCGGACCTTTCCGGGCCCGCCGTCGTCGGTCTTCAGCACGATCTCGGTGCCCGGTTCGATCGTCAGCACGTTGGTCCAGTCCGAGAGCGCGGCCGGCCGCTGTCCCAGGGCCAGGCTCGGGAGGAAGAGCAAAATCAGGCCGGTCGAGACCAGACGGCAGATGGTCGCCATGACGCACTCCTTGACGAAGGCACGTATGCAAGCGGAGCGCCGTGGCAGGCCGCGCGGACCGTTCGCTCGCACGGCACCGGCGGACCTCGCCTCTGGTCTCCGCACGCAGGATCCCGGAGAATCCTCCGCCGCACGAGGAATCGTCCTGGTGGGCGTTCGCGAAGATGATTCCTGCGGCCGTAGCGCAACAGTCGTGCTAGCATCCGCGCCCTATGTCCAAGACAGCCGTCCTGCTGCTTGCTGCGTTCTTCGCGGCGGCATGTAGCCGCACGCCGACGTCACCCACCGGTGCCAGCGAGAACTTCACGTGGACCGTGGACGGCCAGTCGTTCACGGCCACCTCGAACGGTCGCTACGCTTCGCACTCTGGCGCCAGCGTCTCCATGACAGGCGCCGCATGTAACGCCGGGGCCCACGTCAGCCTGAGGTTCCCGAATACCGGGCCGGGCACGTATACCCTCGGAACCAGCACCCCAGTCGCGACCTGGACGCCCGATGCCAGGACCGGCAGCGCTGACGCCTGGAACGCGCCGGGAATTCCGCGTGTCGTGGATGGCAAGATCGTGTCCGGTGGCAGCGGGTCGGTCACCGTCACCAGCCTCTCGTCGGATTGGGTATCGGGCACGTTCAGGTTCGAGGTCGTCCCCAACCCGGCGAACAAGGACATGGCCAACAAGATCATCGAGGGGTCGTTCGAGCTCTCGTTCAAGGAACGAACCGTCTGTTGAGCGTCGCGCGCGGGTGCGCGCCCCGATACACCGTCAGCAACCGTCCCCCGCCGAGGTGCGTCTAGCACGGACCTGCCGCCTCACGGTTCCGGCTTCGCCTTCGCGCGCGGGTGCGCGCCCCGGTAGACCTCCAGCAGCCGTCCCACGTCGAGGTGCGTGTACCGCTGGGTGGTCGTCAGCCGCGCGTGGCCCAGCAGTTCCTGAATGGCGCGCAGGTCTGCCCCGGCCTGCAGCAGGTGCGTGGCGAACGTGTGGCGCAGCGCATGCGGGCTGATCGTCCTGTCGATGCCGGCCTTCGAGGCGTAGTGCCTGACGATGCGGTCGACGCTGCGCGTCGTGAGCCGGCCACCGCGCAGGTTCCGGAAGAGCGGCTGGCGATCGTCCGTTCGCCGGCGGGGCCCGGACGCGCGCGGCCGAACCGGCGGGGCCGGAGCTGGATCCTGCAGCATGCGACGGATCGCCTCGGCCGTCGTGCGATTGAACGGCACCAGCCGTTCCTTGCCGCCTTTCCCCCGCACGCGGGCAATCCTGCCGGCCAGATTCACGTCTCCGAGATCGAGCCCCGCCAGCTCGCTGAGGCGGAGGCCCGACGCGTAGAACAGCTCGAGGATCGCCTGGTCGCGGCGTCCCTGCGCTGTCGACAGATCGGCGGCGTCGAGCAGACGGGTGACTTCGTCGGCGGGCAGGTGCTCGGGAAGCGGCTGCCGCGACCGCGGCGTGCCGACGAGCGCCGTCGGATCCTCGGCGATCGATTCCTCGCGGATGAGATAGCGGGCGAACGTGCGCAGCGCCGCCAGATGCCGCGCCGCCGACGAGCGCCCGAGGCCGCGATCGTGAAGCTCCGCCAAGAACTCGCGGACCGCCTCGGTGTCGAACGCGCCGAGCGGCACGTCGCTGACGCGGCAGCCAGCGCGGCGCGCGACGGACGCCAGGAACTGCGAGAGGTCGGTGTCGTACGCGCGCAGCGTGTGCGGTGAGACGTTCCGGTTCAGGCGCAGGAACGCGAGGAACCCGCGGATGGCGTCGCGCAGCACCGGCTAGACCTGCGCCATCGGACCAGCCGGCCGAACCGCCGGCGCCGACGCGTCGAGCTCGCGCTGCCAGTCATCGAGATCGCGGAGCGCCCGCGCGCTCATCGCGAGCTGACGCTCCTGGCGGCTGCGCGGCGGCGTCTCGAGCGGCGGCATGATGCCGAAGGTGATGTTCGACGGCGCGTAGTGACGCGGCTCGGCATGCGACACGTAGTAGCCCAACGCGCCGATGGCGGTCGTCCGCGGCGGCGCCGCCGGCGCGAGCCCGAGGCTCAGGCGCGCCGCGTTGCGCCCGGCGATGAGGCCCGAGGCCGCCGACTCGACGTAGCCTTCGACGCCCGACACCTGGCCGGCGAAGAACAGGCGAGGCCGGCGGCGCGATTGCCACGTGTCGGTCAGCACCGCGGGGCCGTTGATGTACGTGTTGCGGTGGATCATGCCGAAGCGCACGAACTCGGCGCGCTCCAGGCCGGGGATCATCCGCAGCACGCGAGCCTGCTCGCTCCATTTCAACTGCGTCTGGAACCCCACGAGGCTGAAGTGATCGGCGGCGAGGTTGTCCTGCCGCAACTGGACGACGGCGTACGGGCGCTGCTGGGTGCGCGGGTCGATCAATCCGGCGGCTTTCATCGGCCCGAAGCGCAGCGTCTCGACGCCGCGGTGCGCCAGCACCTCGATCGGCAGGCAGCCTTCGAAGAAGGTCGTGTTGTCGAAATCGTGCACCGCGGCCTTCTCGGCCGCGACGATCGCCTGGTGAAACGCGCGGTACTCGTCGCGCGTCATCGGACAGTTCAGGTAGTCGCCATCGACGCCCGCGTCCTCGACGCCGTTGCCTCGCAAGCTCCGGTTCCAGCGCGAGGCCCGAAACACCTTCTCGTAGTCGAGGCTCTCGGCCAGCACGATCGGGCTGATCGCGTCGAAGAACGCCAGGTGCTCGTGCCCGGTGAACGCGGCGATGTCGGCCGACAGCACCGCCGACGTCAACGGTCCGGTCGCCAGCACCACCGGCGCATCGTCGACCGGCAACGGGATGGCCGCGATCTCGCGCCGCTCGATGCGGATGAGCGGCTGGCCTTCGACCATCTCGGTCACGCCGCGCGCGAACTGCTCGCGATCGACCGCCAGCGCGGCGCCGGCCGGCACGCGGACGCGATCGGCCACGCGCATGACCAGCGAGCCGAGCCGGCGCATCTCTTCCTTCAGCAGGCCGACCGCGTTGTCGAGCTTGTCGCCGCGAAACGAGTTGCTGCACACGAGCTCGGCGAGGTCGCCGGTCTTGTGTACTGCCGTCGGCGTCGCCGGCCGCATCTCGTACAGCGTGACCGGCACGCCCGTCGACGCGGCCTGCCACGCGGCTTCTGCGCCGGCGAGGCCGCCGCCGACGATGTGCACCATGTCGGAATGATACGCTGCCGCGGCTACGACACCGCGGCGGCTTCCTGCAGCTCCTCACTGCGCACGTAGTCGCACGACTCGTTCGCGCAGATCAGTTGCCGGCCGTGACGCTTCGTGATCTTCTCGGTCAGGAACGCGGCGCCGCACTTCGGACAGGGCTCGGCGATCGGCTTGTTCCAGAGCGTGAAATCGCACTTCGGGTAGTTGGCGCACCCGTAGAACACCTTGCCGCGGCGCGATTTGCGCTCGACGATGTCGCCGCCGTCCTTGGGGCAGCGCACGCCGGTGGACTTCTGCTTGACGTACTTGCACTCCGGGTAGCCGCTGCACGCCGTGAACTCCCCGAAGCGTCCCTGCTTCACGACGAGCTGCCGGCCGCAGTTCGGGCAGGGCTCGTCGAGCAACTGATCCGGTTTGGCCGCCGTCACGCCCTGCTTCGTCGTGATGATCTTGCGCGTCGTCTTGCACTCGGGATAGCCGGTGCAGGCCAGGAACATGCCGAACCGGCCCCGTTTGGCCACCATCGGCCGGCCGCAGTTCTCGCACGTCTCGTCGAGCTCGTCGGCCGAGGCGTCGGCCGGCTCGATCTCCTTCGTGTTGTCGCAGTCTGGATAGCGGCTGCAGGCGAGGAAGATGCCGAACTTGCCGGCTTTCTCGAGCATCTCGCCCTGTCCGCACTTGTCGCAGGCGAGGCCCGTCGGCTGCCCTTCCTTGAAGTTGGGCATCTCCGCTTCGGCGCGGCGGAGGTCCTTCACGAAGCTCTTGTAGAAGGCCGACAGCGTCTCGCCGTAATCGGCCTTGCCTTTCTCGATGTCGTCGAGCCGGTCTTCCATCCTGGCCGTGTACTCCACGTCGAGGATGTCGTCGAACGCCGGGTGCAGGAGCCGATCGACGAGACGACGGCCGAGGACGGTCGGCCGGAAGCGCCCTTCCACCTTGTTGACGTAATCGCGCGCCTGCAGCACGCCGATGATCGAGGCGTAGGTGCTGGGCCGGCCGATGCCGTTCTCCTCGAGCGCCTTGACGAGCGACCCCTCGTTGTACCGCGGCGGCGGCTGCGTGAACTTCTGCTCGGGCGTGATCGCCCGCACGTCCAGGGATTGCCCCTCCGAGAGCACGGGCAGCACACCGCTCGCCGGCGACTCGTCCTCGGCCTCGGCCGGCTGGGCGCCGGGCGCGGGACGCTCCGTCCGCTCGCTCTCGTCGGCCTCCGTGCCCTGATAGACGGCGAGCCACCCGGCGAACTTCGGCACCGATCCCTTGGCGCGGAACAGGTACTCGCCCGCCGTGATGTCCACGGTCGTGTCGTCGAAGAGCGCCGGCGTCATCTGCGAGGCGACGAAGCGATTCCAGATGAGCCGATAGAGGTAGTACTGGTCGGCGGTGAGGTGCGGCCGCACGACATCCGGGTGATGGGCCATGGACGTCGGCCGGATCGCCTCGTGCGCGTCCTGGGCCGTGGCCTTGAGGCGGTACCGATTGGCCTGCTCGGGCACGTAAGGGGCGCCGTAGGCCCTGCCGATGTACTCGCGCGCCTCCTCCAATGCCTGGTCGGCCACCCGCACCGAGTCGGTGCGCATGTAGGTGATCAGTCCGACGGGTGCATCTTCGTTCGGAAGCTGGATGCCCTCGTACAACTGCTGCGCGACCATCATGGTCTTCTTGACCGGAAACCTGGACGCCTGCTGCAGCTTGCTCGTGATGAACGGCGGCACGGCGTGCCGGCGGCGTTCCTTCGTCGCGATGGACGAGACCACGAACGTCGCGCGCTTCAAGTCGTCGAGGACGGCGCTCGCCTCGGCCTCGCGGCCGATTCTGATGGGCTGATCGCCCCTCCGCATGAGCCGTGCGTCGAACTCCGGCGGCTCCGGGCCCGCCAGCCGCGCAGTGATGTGCCAGTACTCCTCCGGCACGAACGCTTCGATCTCGCGCTCGCGGTCGCAGACGAGCTTCAGCGCCACCGACTGCACGCGGCCCGCGCTCAGCCCCCGGCGGACCTTGTCCCAGAGGATCGGGCTGATCTTGTAGCCGACCAGACGATCGAGCACCCGGCGGGCCTGCTGGGCATCGACCATCTTCATGTCGATTTCACCTGGATGCTTGATGGCGTCCAGGATGGCTTTCTTCGTGATCTCGTTGAACATCAGGCGCTGGACCTTCTGCCTGGGTGCCCCGAGCTCCTCGGCCAGGTGCCAGCCGATCGCCTCACCCTCCCGATCCGGGTCGGTCGCGACGTAGACCTGCTCGGCGGCCTTGGTCGCGTCCTTCAGCTCCTTGAGCACCTTCTGCCGATCGGGAAGGACGACGTACTCCGGCTGGAACCCGCCGTCGACGTCGACACCCAGCCTGCTCTTGGGCAGGTCACGGACGTGCCCCATCGACGCGATGACCTTGAAATCTCGCCCGAGATATTTGTTAATCGTCTTCGCCTTCGCCGGCGACTCGACGATCACGACGGCCTTCGCCATGAACCTCAACCGTTCCTTTCCGTCCCTTATCTCTTCCTATTGGTAGCAGGTCCGTCAAGCCTGACGAACAGACCGCCCGTCGTCCTGACCACCTGACCTTCGAGCTCGAGCACCCCGAGCTCGGCCAGCCACTCGGCCACCGGCCGGCCCGTCCGCAGGGCCAGCTCGTCTGCGGTCATGGGCTGACCGACGGGCATGTCAACCGATAACTGTCCATCTGTCAATAAGTTGGATACCGGCTTCCGGCCCGACGTTTCGGAAGCCGCCCAGCCGATGGCCGCGAGGACGTCCTCCACAGTCTCGACCAGTCCGGCGCCATCCTTTATGAGCGCATGGGCTCCCCGGTAGCTTCCGGACAGGGCATTTCCCGGGACCGCCAAGACCTCCCGCCCCTGCTCGAGCGCTCCTCTCGCGGTGATCAGCGACCCGCTCCGCTCCGACGCCTCGACGACGACCGTTGCCAAAGACAGGCCGCTGATGATCCGGTTCCGCAGCGGGAAATGGCTGGCGAACGGGCGTGTGCCCGGGGGAAATTCCGTCACGACCACGCCGTGACGGGCAATGGCGTGCTTCAAGTCGGCATGCTGTCGAGGGTAGGGCGTGTCGGCGCCGCTACCCAGTACCGCGATGGTGGGCCCGCCCGCCTCCAGCGCCGCACGGTGCGCGGCGCCGTCGATGCCGAGCGCCATGCCGCTGACGACCACGAGCCCGGCCTCGGCCAGGCCGGCAGCCAACCGCCGTGCGATCTCCAGGCCGATCGTGGAGGCACGGCGGGACCCGACAATCGCGACCGACGGCCGGCCAAGGAGCGAGACGTCTCCGTCGGCCCACAGCGCGAGCGGCGGATCCACGACTTCCGACAGGAGCGCCGGGTATCGTCCGTCGGTGCGCGCGAGGAGCGTCAGGCCCAACGACGCCGTGCGGGCCAGCGCTTCGGCCGCCTCGCGGCGCGCCGCGCCGATTCTGGCCGGGCGCTCGCTGGCCGGAATGCCGATGAGCGCGGCCAACCGCTCCAGCAGCTCCACGGGCGGGTCCTGCCCTCGGACGTTGGGCCACAGCGATGCCTGAAAGACCCGCGGCCCAACGGTGTCGGCTCCCAGGCGGAGCAGCGACGCCTCGACGAACGCCCGGGCGGCTGGCGGGATGGTCGCCGGCGAAGTCACGGGCGCGGGTCCTGCAGCCGACATGCCAGTCCATCCCCGCCCGTTCGCCGTCTTAGGTGCGGGGATTGACGAAATGTGCAATGCCACCGGCGGAATTCCGTCGCAGATTTTTCTACGCCGGCGCCCGGCAACCCGCGCGGGCGACGGGTTATAGTGGGGTGGGAGCGAGTCCATGCGGTTCTGGTTGATTCCCGTGGTGCTTCTCGCGCTCGCCGCGCCGGCCGCCGCCGACAAGCGATCGGAGGCGCAGGCGCAGGTGGACTTCGGTATCGCCGTCGCGCAGCGCGGCCTGTGGCGTGAAGCCACGACGCGATGGGAGCAGGCCGTGGAGCTCGATCCGAGCTACGCGGCAGCCTGGAACAACCTGGGCATCGGCCGCGAGCAGCTCGGTCGATTCGACGACGCGCGGAAGGCGTACGAGAAGGCGCTGGAGCTCGATCCCGGCAATACGTTCGTCCGATCCAACTACGACCTGTTCCGCGAGATCTATGACCGCCAGAACCGTCGTCGCGATAAGTAGCCTCGTCTGCGGCCTGGCGGCGTCCGGCTGCCTGAAGTTCTACGACGTGCCGGTCGAGATTCCGGTGCAGGCGAAGATCGACGTGTCGAAGTTCCAGCGCGTGCTGGTCGCCGGCTTCCTCAGCGGCGGCGCGCGCGCGATCGATCCGAACACCGAGACCGCGCGGCTGCTGCGGAGTCAACTGCGGAACAAGCAGGACCTTCGCGTCATCGACGCCGACGTGCTGTCGCTCGTCGAAGAGGTCGATCGGCGCCGCGGCACGCCCGCGGCCCGGCCGAGCGCCGAACCGAAGGTCCTCAACGACGCCGAGATCAAGGACTACGAGCAGATCTTCTCGGACGAGGGTTTCTGGAAGCAGGTCGCCGCCGACTACGACGGCCCGCTCATCGTCACGGGCTCGGTGCTCTTCGCGGAAGTCTCCAAGAGCGGGATGGTCACGAAGCCGCAGGCGTTCGTCGATCCGCAGTCGGGGCAGGAATCCTATCGGTCGGTGATGGAGTACAGCGACCTCAAGGGCTACGCGCTCACGCCGAAGTTCGTGTTCATCGACGGACGCACCGGCAAGGAGCTGTACTCGGAGACCTATCACGAGGAAGCGCTCTACGCCTCCGGTCAGAACACGCCGGCGCTGTCGTCCTACTTCGAGATGATGGACAAGCTGCTGCCGTCGTTCCTCAACACCTTGAGCTCGCAGAAGATCAAAGGCACGCGGACGCTCCTGAAGTAGGCACCGCGCGGCCCTGCTCTTCTTCCGTCTAGCCCGCCCCTCTTCCCGCTGCCCGCCCCCTGTTTTCTCTGTCCGCCCCCCTGTCCCCTCTGTCCGCCCCTGTCCCCGCTGCCCGCCCTGTCCCCGCTGTCTGCCCCTGTCCCCGCTGCCCGCCCCTGTCCCCTGTTCCCTTTTCCCTCTTTCCTTTGCCCTCTGCCCTTTGCCCTTTGCCCTGCCCAAATGCTAGTCTTGTAGGTTCAATACGGGCGAGTGCTGGCGCCAGGGCGCAGCTCCGGCCGCTCGGTGGAGTCTTCTGACATGTTCGCAATCGTTGAAGCTGGCGGTCGGCAGGAGAAGGTGGAGCCAGGCATCCTGGTCGTCGTGGACCGGCTCGAGGCCGAACCCGGCGCGGAGATCACGTTCGATCGGGTGCTGCTCGTCGAGACCGATGCGGGCGACGTGATGACCGGCACACCCTACGTGACCGGCGCATCGGTCACCGGGGTCGTCGAAGCCCAGTCGAAGGGCAAGAAGATCCGCGTGTTCAAGATGAAGCGCCGGAAGCAGTATCGCAAGACGCAGGGTCACCGCACCCTGCTCACGCGCGTGCGCGTGAAGTCGATCAACGTTTGATCGCGGCCGAGCGCCGCGCGAGTTCCAGTCATGGCACACAAGAAAGGGCAAGGCAGTTCGCGCAACGGCCGGGACAGCAACTCCCAGCGCCTGGGCGTCAAGCGCTTCGACGGCAACGTCGTCACCGGCGGGTCCATCCTCGTGCGGCAGCGTGGTCGCCGCTTTCGTCCCGGGCTGAACGTCGGGCGCGGCAAGGACGACACGCTGTTCGCGAAGATCGCCGGCCGGGTGAAGTTCTCCGATCACGGCGCGCACGGCCGCGTGATCAGCATCGAGCCGATTGAGAAGGCCTGATCGCCCCGTCGCGGCCGCTGCGGCCGCGTGATCGGCCGCGACGCCACCCATGTTCGTCGATGAAGTCGACATCGTCGTCCAGGCCGGCGACGGCGGCAACGGCTGCATGAGCTTCCGCCGCGAGATGAAGGTGCCTCGCGGCGGCCCCAACGGCGGAGACGGCGGACGCGGCGGTTCGATCCACCTCGTCGCCAGCCCCCATCACAACACGCTCGTCACGTACCGGTTCCATCCTGAGTTCAAGGCGCCGCGCGGCCGGCACGGGCAGGGCTCCAACTGCACCGGCGCGGATGGCGACGACCTCGAGCTCGAAGTTCCGCCAGGCACGGTCGTGTACGAGACGGGCCCCGAGGGTTTGATCCCGATCGCCGATCTGCAGAAGACGGGCGAACGCGTGCTCGTCGCCCGGGGCGGCCGCGGCGGGCGCGGCAACGCGGCGTTCGCGACGTCGACGAATCGCGCGCCGCGCCACACCGAGCCGGGCGAGCCCGGCGAGGCGCGCCGGTTGCGCCTGCGGCTCAAGCTCGTGGCCGACGTCGGGCTCGTCGGCTTCCCCAACACGGGCAAGAGCACGCTGATCTCGCGTATCTCCGCGGCGAAGCCGAAGATCGCCGACTACCCGTTCAC
Source organism: Acidobacteriota bacterium (assembly GCA_020853395.1). Classification (NCBI taxonomy): domain Bacteria; kingdom Pseudomonadati; phylum Acidobacteriota; species Acidobacteriota bacterium. The sequence goes on along the minus strand of JADYYY010000013.1, from coordinate 165,084 downwards.
CACGCTCACGCCCAACCTCGGCGTGGTCCAGCTCAGCGACGATCGCTCGTTCGTCGTCGCCGACGTGCCCGGCCTGATCGAGGGCGCCCACGAAGGGCACGGCCTCGGCACGAAGTTCCTCGCGCACCTCGAGCGCACGAAGGTGCTCGTCCACGTCGTCGACGTCTCGTCCGAGTCGGGCCGGGATCCCGTGGAGGATGTGCGCGTGATCCGCCGGGAGCTCGAGCGGTTCGTGGGCGCGGGCGAACCGCTGGCCATCGCGCTCGCCGAAAAGCCCCAGATCGTCGCCGCGAACAAGATCGACGCGCTCGACGATCCCGACCGGCTCGCACGGCTCCAGACGTTCGTCGAGCGTCTTGGACTGGCGCTGTACCCGGTTTCGGCCGTCACCGGGCAGGGCCTGCCGGAGCTGACCGAGGCGATGTGGCGTGCCGTCGCGCGCCAGGATGCCGCCTGAGCCATGAGGCTGGGGCTCTTCGGCGGAACGTTCGATCCGATCCATCGCGGCCACCTCGACGTCGCGCACGCCGCACGCCGGCAACTGGCGCTCGACGTCGTCTGGATGATTCCCTCGAGAGTGCCGCCGCATCGCACGCCGCCGCAGGCCTCGGCGGCGCACCGCTTCGCGATGGTGTGCCTCGCCGTCCAGGATCAGGAAGGGTTGCTCGCCTGCGACATCGAGATCGAAGCGACGGGGCCGTCCTACACCGCCGATACGCTGACGCGGCTGGAGTCGCGCGGGGTCGACCTGACGTCTGCCTTCTTCATTCTCGGCACCGATGCCTTCCGCGACATCGAAGCCTGGCACGACTACCCGCGGGTGCTCGATCGGACGCATTTCGTGGCCGTCTCGCGCCGTGGGATGCGCGCGACGTCGCTCTCGGCTCTTCTGCCGGCGCTGGCGTCCAGGATGCGCGCGTGCCCCTGCGAGATTCCGCCTCGAGCGGGTATCTTGTTGGTGGATGCGGACACGTCTCCGGTGTCGTCCACCGACGTGCGGCGGGCGCGTGCGGCCGGCCAGCCCGTGGGCGATCTGGTGCCGCCAGCCGTCGCCTCGCACATCGTCCGCCACGATCTGTATCTCGCGAAAGCCGGTTCGCCGCTGACATTCCAGGGAACTGCATGACCACACCCGCTCCACGGCCCCGCAAGCGCTCGATTGCGTCCACCCTGCCCGCCCAAGTGAAAGCGGCCATCGCTGCCGCGCAAGACAAGAAGGCCCATGACGTCGTCCTGCTCGATCTCCGGCAGGCGTCGGCGTTCACCGACTTCTTCGTGATCTGCACGGGCACGAACAGCCGTCAGGTCCAAGCGATCGCGGAAGCGATCGAAACGGCGGTCGCGAAGAAGGGCAGCAAGCCGGCGCTGGTCGAAGGGTTGAAGACGGCCGACTGGGTGCTGATGGACTACTTCGACTTCGTCGTGCACGTCTTCGCGCCCGCGACGCGCGAGTTCTACGGCCTCGAGCGGCTGTGGGCCGACGCCCAGCGCATCGAAATTCCCGCATAGTCCCGGCGCTCCAGGCGTGCAGGTTCTGCGTACCCTGACGGGGGACGCGCGCGACGCGCTCGACCTGCCGGCGGGCAGGCCGCTTGCACGGAGCGGCCGCAATGGCGCTGGCTGCGTTGAACGCGCTCGTCCGCGCTTTGCTCGACCCGCGGTGTGCCGCCTGCCGGGGTCCGCTGCTCGAGCCGCTCGACACCCCGGTGTGCTCCCGATGCTGGAGCGGCGTGGCGCGCATCACGCCGCCATATTGCGAGTGCTGCGGCGAGCCCAGTGCGCCAGGCCATTCCGGCGAGCGGTGCGCGCGCTGCGACGTCGAGCGCCCGGCATGCGGGATGGCGCGTAGCGCCGCCATCTACGACGGGCCGATGCGCGACATCGTGCACGCGTTCAAGTACGCCGGCCGCCGCACGCTCGCGCGCGATCTCGCGCGATTGATGCGCGCCGCCGGCGAGGAGGTGCTCGAAGGCGCGCACGGGCTGGTGCCCGTGCCGCTGCATCCACGCCGCGCGCTGGCGAGGGGCTTCAACCAAGCCGACGACCTGGCCCGGTGTCTCGGCGCGCCCGTGTGGCCCGTGCTTCGCCGCCGGCGCTACGGCCGGCCGCAGGCCGGTCGCTCGCGATCGGATCGCCACGCGGGCGTGCGCCGGGCCTTCGCGATCGTGCGCGCGCCGGTGCTCCATCGAGGCGGCCGATCGCTCGCCGGAGCGACCGTCGTGCTGATCGACGACGTGATGACGACCGGCGCGACGATCGAGGCGTGCGCCGAGATCCTGCTGGCGGCGGGTGTCAGAAGCGTCCGGGCGCTGACCGCCGCGCGAGCCGTGGCAGCACGGCCTCGGCCACGGCTGCCGCCACGTCCTCCTTCGAGCACTCGCCATCGATGACGACCCAATCAGCGGCCTCGGCCTGGCGCCGATAGCTCTGACGCACGCGGCCGAGCAGCGCGAGGTCTCGCTCGTACCGATCGCGGCCGGCCGACTTGCGGCGAACCGCCGTGTCGGGCGCGATGTCGAGCAGGACGGTCACGTCAGGGATCGGCAAGTGTCGCTGGATGTCGTTCAGCCAGCCGACGTCGAGGCCCTGCGCTTCGCCGTACGCCACGCTCGACGCGCGATAGCGATCGCAGATCACGACGTCGCCAGCCGCGAGCCAGGCGTCCAGCCGCGGCTTGTACTCGAACCGGTTCGCGACGTAGAGCAGTTGCATCACCTCGGGTCCGTAGCTGCACTCGCCGGCCAGCGCACGGCGGATCTCGCGGCCGAGCGCAGTCTCGTAATCGGGAAACGACACGGGCTGCACGCCGTGGCCGGCGGCGGCCAGCCTGGCGCCGAGCCCGCGCGCCTGCGTTTCCTTGCCGCTCTGGTCGAGACCCTCGAAGGCGATGAGCATCACACGTCCCACTGCAAGAGATCGTCGATGGTCTGGCGGCGGCGAACGACGCGGCATCCGCCATCCTCGACGAACACCTCGGCGGCCGTCGGCCGCCGGTTGTAGTTCGAGGCCATCACCGCCCCGTAGGCGCCCGTATCGCGAATCACCAGCAGGTCGCCGACCTCGGGCCGCGGCAGCTCGCGCGCGATGCCGAATGCGTCGCTCGTCTCGCACACGGGGCCGACGATGTCGGCCTTGATGAGCGGCCGCCCGTCGGCCATCACGGGTTCGATGCCGTGCCACGCGCCGTACAGGGCCGGGCGGATCAGATCCGTCATCCCGGCATCGACGATCACGAACCATCCCTCGTCCGGGCCCGGCTTGAGATCGACCACTTCGGTCACGAGCACGCCGCTCGGCCCGACGATCCATCGGCCCGGCTCGAGCAACAGGAACAGGCCTGACCGCCGGACTGCCGGCAGGATTGCGGCGGCGTACTCGGCCGGCGAGAGCACCGGCTGACCCGGCTGGTACGGAATGCCGAGCCCGCCGCCGAGATCGAGGTGATCGAGGGTGATGCCACGGCCGCTCAGCTCACAGGCCAGCGAGGCCGCGATCTCGGCTGCCTTTGCCAGCGGCGCCGCCGCCGTGACCTGCGATCCGACGTGCACGTGCAGGCCGACCAGCCGAAGGCCGGGCCGGGCGGCGATCTGCTGGATCATGTCGCGCGCGGCGTCGAGCGACACGCCGAACTTGTTGGCGCGCGCCCCGGTGGAGATGTGCGGATGGCTGCCCGCGTGCACGTCCGGGTTCAGCCGGACGGCGATGCGCGCGTCGCGGCCCTGCGCGGCCGCGATCGCGGCGATGCGTGCGACCTCGCCGGGCGACTCGGCATTGATCGCGCGAACGCCGAGCGCCACGGCGCGCTCGAGCTCGCGCGTCGTCTTTCCCACGCCCGTGAACACGATGTCGGCGGGAGCGAAGCCGGCGCGCAACGCGACCTCGATCTCGCCGCCCGAGTTGGCGTCGGCGCCCGCGCCGAGCGCACGCAGACGGCGCACGACTTCGAGCGTGGCGTTCGCTTTGATCGCGTAGTGCAGCCTGTGGGGAACGGCGTCGAACGCCCGATCGAGCGAGCCGAACCGCTCGTCGATCAGCGCCGCGCTGTACACGTGGACCGGAGTGCCGGCCTGACGAGCGACCTCCGCGAGACTGACGCCGTCACACGTCAGGACGCCATCGACACGAGTGAATCCCGCCACAGGTCCGGGATTGTACTCCGGCGAGGCGCCGGCATTTGGCGCCGTGGTCCGTGTGCGACGCGAGCCGGTTTGCTATGATCCGCGGCACGCTCCCGGAATTTCCCATCCATGTCCAGTGATCAGCCCGTCGTCTCGACCCTGACCACGGACGAGTTGATCGAACGCTGCCTCGCGGGAGACCAGGCCGCCTGGGATCGGATCGTCCGTCAGAACTGGCGCAAGGTGTTCAACATCGCGTACCGGTTCGTGGGGCGGCACGACGAGGCGGAGGACCTCACGCAGGACGTCTTCCTCAAGATCTTCAAGGCGCTGCGCACGTTCGACCGCCGCGCCAACTTCCAGACCTGGCTCGTGAGCGTCAGCCGGAATCTCTGCATCGATCATTACCGGAGCGTCCGCAAGGAGCGAGAGACGGTCGCCCGCGACGTCGACGCCGCGGATCTCTCGCCCGCGTCCGCCGAACGCGGCCCTCACGGGCTGCTGGAACAGCAGGACCTGAAGCAGCGGATCCGGCTCGCGTTGGCCGAGCTTCCGCCGTTGCTCCGTGAAGCCGTCGTGCTTCGCGACCTCCAGGAGTTCTCGTATCAGGAGATCGCCGACAAGCTGCGCCTGCCCGAAGGCACGGTGAAGTCGCGCATCAACCGCGGCCGGCTCGAGCTGGCCCGACAGCTCACACGACTCGCAGAACGGGGTGGCGGCGGCAGCCCGAAGTCCCGTGGAGGATCCCTATGAAGATGACGACCACTCGGCTCGGCACCGTGGCGGTGCTGAAGGTCGACGAGCCGCGGCTGACGTACCCGATGCTGGCGGACTTCGCGGCCGCGGTTACCGATCTCATCGGCCGCGGCGAGAAACACCTGCTGCTCGACCTCGGCGCCGTCAGCTACCTGGACAGCGCCGCCATCGGCTGCCTGATGGATCTCTATCGCCAGGCGTCGTCGGCTGGCGGAGCGCTGAAGCTGTCGGGCGTGCAGAAGCGCGTCGAGACGATGCTCACGATGACGGGCGCGCACAACTTCCTCGAAGTGCACGGCGATCTCGCGGCGGCGGTCGCCAGTTTCGGAGGCTAGCATGCGCACGATCACCACGGCCGCGGGCACGCCGATCGAGCTCGACGGCGACGTGCTCGCGATCATCGAGACGATCTCGCGCGAGCTCGCGCGGCGGCGGGAGCTCGACTACGGGTTCGAGGAGATCGACCGCGAGTTCCAGCACCTCGTCGCCCAGATGACGGACGAGGAACTGCGGATCTACCTGAAGGAAAGCCTGTTCATGAGCTTCAACCGGTTCGAGAACGAGCGGATGCTGGCGATCCTGCGAAGGGCCGGCCTGGCGGCGCGAGAGGAGGACGGCGGCGGCCGGTCCTGACCGGCGTCAGTGGGCGAGCGGGCGGCGCGCCGGCACGCGGAGATCGGCGACCGTGTCGGCGGGCGCGAGCGCGGGATCCTGGACGAAGCGCCAGGCTTCCTGGCGGCGGAGCAGCTCGGACGCGAAAGCGGTGTGCAGCGCGTGCCCGCCGCGGTGCACGACCAGGTGCCCTTGAATCGGATACCCGACGAGCGCCAGGTCGCCAATCACGTCGAGGATCTTGTGGCGCACGAACTCGTCCTCGAAGCGCAGCGGGTTCAGCACGCCCGTCTCGCCGAGCACGATCGCGTTCTCGAGCGACCCGCCGAGCGCCATGCCGCGCTGCCGCAGCATCTCGACTTCCTTCAGGAAGCCGAACGTCCTCGCGGGCGCGATTTCGTCGATGAACACCTGCTCGTCGAGCTCGACCGTCTTCTGCTGATGCCTGAGCAGCGGGTGATCGAAGCTGATCGTGTACGTGACCTTGAACCCTTCGCCGGGATAGAGGGCGATCCGCTTGTCGCCGTGCTCGACCTCAACCGGCCGCAGCACGTGGATCGTCTGGCGAGGCGCGTTGAGCTCGCGCACGCCGGCGTCCTGGATGAGATAGACCCAGGGCGCCGAACTGCCATCCATGATCGGCACTTCGAAGCGGTTCAACTCGACGACCGCATTGTCGATCCCGAGGCTCCTCAGCGCGGCGAGCAGATGTTCGATCGTCTCCACCGATGCTTTGCCGGCCACCAGCCCCGTCTGGAGCTGCTGACCGCCGCCGAGGTGCGAGACGCGGGCCGGGATTTCGATGCCGCCGAGATCTGTCCGTCTGAACCGAATGCCGTGGTCCGCGGGAGCGGGTTTGAGCGTGAGCGTCACCTTCTGGCCGGAATGGAGCCCGATACCGGCACAAGGAACCGCTCTACGGAGTGTGCGCTGAGACGAAATGGACATTCGTTCGCTGCCGAGGCTCCCTAAGCAAGCTGACTGCCAAGCACGACCGGCCGGGGAGATATTCTCGTAAGCGACTCAGCCCAGTCAAGTTAGATATCAGCCGGTTTTCGAGACGCCATGGCCGCGCGTCATATTCGTGTCAGAGTTGCCACAGTGAACCATCGCTGCACCGTGTCAGACTAGCCACAGACGTCATCAAACCGCCGCTTCCGATGCCGTGCTTCCGCCCAGCGCCGCCGCAAGGAAGCGGCCGGTCGCCGACGCCGGGTGCTGAGCGACTGCTTCCGGCGGGCCCTCGGCCACCACGCGGCCGCCCTGCTCGCCGCCTTCCGGACCCAGATCGATGACCCAATCCGCACACTTGATCACGTCGAGATTGTGTTCGATGACGACGACCGTGTTGCCCTGATCGACGAGCTTGTTCAGCACGTCGAGCAGGCGGCGGACGTCCTCGAAGTGCAGGCCGGTGGTCGGCTCGTCGAGGATGTACAGCGTGCGTCCGGTGCCCCGGCGGGCGAGCTCGCGGGCGAGCTTCACGCGCTGCGCCTCTCCACCCGACAGCGTCGTTGCCGACTGCCCCAGCTTGATGTAGCCGAGGCCCACGTCCTGGAGCGTCCGGAGCTTCAGCGCCATGGGCGGGAAGTTCTCGATGAGCGGCAACGCCTGGTCGACGGTGAGATCGAGCATCTCGGCGATCGACTTCCCGCGGTACTTGATGTCGAGCGTCTCGCGGTTGTATCGGCGTCCCTTGCACTCCTCGCAGGTCACGTACACGTCCGGCAGGAAGTGCATCTCGATCGCGATGACGCCGTCGCCCTGGCAGGTCTCGCAGCGGCCGCCCTTCACGTTGAACGAGAACCGTCCAGGCTTGTAGCCACGGGCGCGGGCATCCGGAAGCATCGCGAACAGATCGCGGATGAACGTGAACAGCCCGGTGTAGGTGGCGGGGTTCGAGCGCGGCGTCCGGCCGATCGGCGATTGATCGATCTGGATGACCTTGTCGACGAGGTCGATGCCGTCGATGCCGCCGTGCGCGCCGGGCTCGTCGGCGGCGCGATACAGCGTGCGCGCGAGGGCCCGATAGAGAATCTCGTTCACGAGCGTGGACTTTCCGGATCCGCTCACACCGGTGACGGCGATGAAGGCGCCGAGCGGGAACGCGACGTCCACCTGCTTCAGGTTGTTCGCGCGGCCCCCGCGCACCACGAGCGCGCCGCGTCCGGCGGATCGCCGGACGACCGGCACCTCGATGCGCCGCTCGCCGCGCAGGTACTGTCCGGTCAACGACGCTCCCGGCGCCGCGAGCAGGTCTTGCGGAGGCCCCTGGAACATCACGTGGCCGCCGTGTTCTCCGGCGCCGGGCCCGAGATCCACGACGTAATCGGCCGTCCGGATCGTCTCCTCGTCGTGTTCGACGACGAGCACGGTGTTGCCGAGGTTGCGGAGCTTGCCGAGCGCCGCGAGCAGCCGGCGGTTGTCGCGCTGGTGCAGCCCGATCGACGGTTCGTCCAGCACGTACAAGACGCCGGTCAACTGCGATCCGATCTGGGTCGCGAGCCGGATCCGCTGCCCTTCGCCGCCCGACAGCGTGACCGTGGCGCGGCCGAGCGACAGATAGCCGACGCCGACGTCCACCAGGAAGCGCAGCCGGTCTCGGATCTCCTTCAGCACGCGCCCGGCGATCAGGAGCTCCCGCTCCGTCAGCTCCATCGTGTCCAAGAGCGGGCGCGCATCGGCGATCGGCAGGTGGACGTAGTCTGCGATCCGGCGGCCCTTCACGCGCACCGCCCGGCTCTCGGGCTTCAATCGATCCCCGTGACAGACCGGGCAGCGCTGCAGGCCGCGATAGCGCTCGAGCGTCTCCTGTTCGGCCCAGGTGCCCGTCTCGAACCGCCGGCGCAGGTTTGGAATCACGCCCTCGAAGTCCGCGCCGAACGGATCCGACGCACGCCCCTTGCGCGCGCGCGGCGCGGGCTTGCGTCCAGGCGCGCCGAACAGCAGGATCTCACGCTGCCTGCGCGGCAGCCTGCCGAACGGCACCTGCGGATCGATGCCGAACGTCTCCCGCAGGCCCGCGAGCATCTCGTCGATGGATCGCGCGTCGCCAGCCGCCCACGGCAGCACCGCGCCGCCCGCCAGCGGCCGCGACTCGTCGACGACGCGCGCTGGATCGAAGTCGAAGACCTCGCCGAGGCCCTGGCACTCCGGACACGCGCCGTGCGGCGAGTTGAACGAGAAGGCGCGCGGCGTCATCTCGGGGATGCTGACGCCGCAGTCCGGGCAGGCCATCCGCCTGGAGAACAGCCGATCGCCGCCGTCGAGCGTGTTGATCACGACGATGTCGTCGGCGAGCTTGAGCGCGAGCTCGATCGAGTCCGCCAGGCGCCGCTCGATCCCCGAGCGCACGATCAGCCGATCCACGAGCACCTCGATCGTGTGGTTGCGCCGGCGATCGAGCGCGATCTCTTCGTCCAGGCCGACGAAGCGGCCGTCGATGCGCGCCCGCGTGAAGCCACGCGCGCGCAGCGCGGCGAGCTCGCGCTTGAACTCGCCCTTGCGGCCACGCACGACCGGCGCGAGCACGTTGATGCGCTCGTCCGCCGGATACAGCATCACCATGTCCATGATGCGTTCGAGCGACTGCGAGCTGATCTCGCGATCGCACACCGGGCAATGCGGCACCCCGATGTGGGCGAAGAGCAGCCGCAGGTAGTCGTAGATCTCGGTGACGGTGCCGACCGTCGACCGCGGATTCGACGCGGTGGTCTTCTGCTCGATCGAGATGGCGGGCGACAGGCCGTCGATCAGATCGACGTCCGGCTTCTCCATCTGCTCGAGGAACTGGCGCGCGTACGCGGAGAGCGACTCGACGTAGCGGCGCTGCCCCTCGGCGTAGATCGTGTCGAAGGCCAGCGAGGACTTGCCGGATCCGGACAGACCGGTCACGACCACCAGGCGGTCGCGCGGCAAATCCACGTCCACGTTCCGCAGGTTGTGCACGCGCGCGCCACGAACCGCAATCCAGCCTTGCGCCATCGATCAGCCCGGGCCGCCGGGGCAGCCCAAAACTTCCATCTTATCAGCGGGCGGCACCTTCATTCGGCCGCCGCCAGGCGGCTGCGTCGCGCGCCGTAGGCGAAGTACACGACGAGGCCCACGGCGAGCCAGATCCCAAATCGGATCCAGGCGGTCGGCGGAAGCCCCTTCATGACGTAGAGGCACGCCGCCGCGCCCGCCAGGGCCACCGGCCAGACGAACGGCACCCGGAACGGCCGCGCCAGGTCCGGCCGCCGCACGCGCAACACGAGCACGCCGCCGCACACGATCGCGAAGGCGGTGAGCGTGCCGATGTTCGTCAGATCGTAGATCTCGTTCTCATCCGCAACGAGGCTCCCCAACGCCACCACGACGCCCGTCAAGAGCGTGGTGACGTGCGGCGTCCGGAACCGCGGGTGCACGCGCGACGCCCACGCAGGCAGCAGGCCGTCGCGGGCCATCGCGAACAGGATCCGCGGCTGGCCGTACTGAAACACGAGCAGCACCGCCGTGAGCGACACGACCGCGCCGGCCGCCACGATGGCACCCGCCGTCGGCAGGCCGGCCAGCTCGAGCGCCCGCGCGAGCGGATCCGACGCGCGCAGTTGGCTCGCCGGCACGAGCCCCGTCGCGACGATCCCGACGACGACGTAGATCGCCGTGCACACGGCGAGGCCACCGAGAATCCCGATCGGCAGGTTGCGCTGAGGATTCCGGGTCTCCTCGGCCGCCGTCGAGATCGCGTCGAAGCCGATGTACGCGAAGAACACGATCGCCGCCCCCTGATGGATGCCGGTCCACCCGTTCGGCGCGAACGGCCGGTAGTTCGCCGGATCGACGTGCCACGCGCCCAGGACGACGAACAGGGCGAGCACGCCGAGCTTGACGACGACCATGACGGCGTTGGCGCGGGCGCTCTCACGCACCCCGACGTACAGCAGCGCCGTGATCGCGATCACGATCACCGCCGCCGGCACGTTGAGGAGGACCGGTACTCCGGCGATCCGCGGCGCCGTGTCGATCAACGCGTGCACCGCGGGATCGCCGCTGAGCAGCGCCGTGCGGTAGCCGTGGGTGAGCCACGCGGGGAGCTCGATGCCGGTGGCGCCGAGCAGCGACGTGAAGTACCCGCTCCACGCGATCGCGACCGCGATGTTGCCGACGGCGTATTCGAGGATGAGGTCCCAACCCACGATCCACGCGACCAGCTCGCCGAGCGTCGCGTAGGTGTAGGTGTAGGCGCTGCCGGCCTGCGGGATCATCGCGGCGAGCTCCGCGTAGCAGAGCGCCGCCAGGCCGCAAACGATGCCGAGCAGCACGAACGAGAGCACGAGCGCCGGCCCGGCGCCGTATCGCACGACCTGCCCGTTCGGCAGCACCTCGCCAGCGGCCGCCGTGCCGATCGACGAGAAGATGCCCGCGCCGATCACGGCGCCGATCGCGAGCAGGATCAAATCGCCCGCGCCGAGGACGGGCTCGAGCGACTGGGGCCCGCCGCGAGCGGTCGCCTCCACCGGCTTGACGCGGAACAACCGCATCGAGGCTCAGCCGGGCGGGAAGTACGGACGGACGTCCGCGTCGAGCCGCCAGAGGGTGTCGTTGGAGGCGAGCGCCACGCCGCCCTCCGGATCGAACGCCACCCCCACGAGACCCGGCGCGGAGAGCACGAGCGCGGGCTCCGGCCGCGGCGTCTGGACGTTCACCCGATAGAGCCCCGATGCGCCCGCGACGGCGTCGACGACGTAGAGCGCGCCGGTCCGATCGAACGCGAGACCTTGCGGGCGGCCGAATCCGCTGCACGCGACCTGCACCTGCGCATCGGGCGTGAGGCGGTACACCACGTCGCGCGACGCCAGCGTCGGCGCCGCGACGTACAGGCAGTCGTCCGGTCCGAACGCGAGATGAAAAGCCGCGACGCTCGAGGGCAACGTCGCAAACGTGTCGACTTGCCGCGTCGGCCCGATCCGCAGCACCGATCCGGATCGATCGCCGACGAACAGCGAGCCGTCGCGCGCGAACGCAAGGCCGGTCGGCACGCCGAGGTCCGAGGCGTACACCTCGACCCGGTCATCCGTCGTCAGCCGATACACGACGCGCTCGAACCGGCTCGACACGTACATCGCGCCGTCAGGACCATGCGCCAGCGACGTCGGGTTGGCGATTTCCACCGGCACGGCCTCTCGCGTGCCGTCGCGGCTCACGCGATACAGCGGCACGGACGTCGTCGCGCCCGGCCCGCCGCTCTGCGTGACGTACAGGCGCCCCAAGCCGTCGAACGCGGGGCTGTCGACCTGGTGGATGCCGGCCGCGAGCACGCGCGCGACGAGCACGGTGCCCTCCGGCTCGTCCGAATGCCCCTCGACCTGGATGCGGTTGATCCCGGGGTCTGCCTGCTGCGGCACGACGATCCGCAGGCGCCGGGACGAGGCCATGACGACGTGCGCCTCGCGGCCGCCGATCCGCACCTCGGGCGGGCCGTCCTCCGGCAGGGGAAACCCCGCGCCCTCGAGAACGACGCGGCTCCCCGGAACGGCCCAGTCTGGGTGCACGGAGGACGTCACATGCTTCCGATCAGGATTCGTCGTCGAGCTCGACGTTCCAGTAAACGTAGTCCCGCCAGCTCTCCGGTGCGTTCCTCAGCCCGAAGGTGATCCGCACGGCCGGCGCGCGATCGGGACGACGTGCGGGGCGCACGAGGACCATGCCGGCCTGCTCGGGCGTCCGGCCGCCCTTTCGTCTGTTGCACGACACGCAGCAGGTGACGATGTTCTCCCAATCCTTCCGGCCGCCTTGCGCGACGGGCGTGACGTGATCGAACGTCAGGTCCGACGTCGGAAACCGCCCGCCGCAGTACTGGCACGCATGGTTGTCGCGCGCATAGATGTTGGCGCGCGAAAACGGGACGTACTCGACGGTCTTGCGGATGCGAATGCGGCGAAGCAGCCTGATGACCGAGGGGAGCTTGATGCTGAACGAGACGGAACGGACCTCGCGATCGTACACGGCGACGATCTCGACCTTGCCCTGTGACCACAAGGTGATCGCCTTCTGCCAGTGCACGACGCGCAATGGCTCATACGTGGCGTTGAGCAAGAGCGTCTGTTCCATGGTCCCGACGACATTCTTGCTACATCGCCGAAAGCTTGTCAAGGATTGGCCACGCCTAAAACGATACCTATCAGCGAGTTAGGGCCATCAGGCTTCACGGCACCGGCGTGCGCTCGACTCCCGCCCCCATCCTGGCGAGCACGGTCTGCTGCCGCCGCCGCAGCCTGGCGTTCGGGTGGGCCGGGCTGTAGATGCGCGGGTTGATGATGGCCGCGGCCAGCAGCGCTGCCTGCTCGACCGTGAGGGCGGCCGCCGGCACGCCGAAGTAGGCGCGGGATGCCGCCTCCGCCCCCCAGATGCCATCGCCCCATTCGATGACGTTCAGGTAGATCTCGAGGATGCGTGTTTTTGACAGCTCAGCTTCCAGCCGCCGGGCGATCATCAGCTCCGCGGCCTTGCGAAGAGGGTGTCGCGAGGGTGAGAGATACAGGTTCTTGGCGAGCTGCTGCGTGATGGTGGACGCGCCCCGCAGCTCGGCGCCGCGGGCCCACGCATCCTCCACGGCGATGCGCAGCTCGTCGAAATCCACGCCGTCGTGAGACCAGAACCGGCCATCTTCGGCGACCACCACGGCGCGCGCGAGCGCAGGAGCGATCTGGCGGTACGGGACCCAGCGGAACGCCGGCTGTGGCGTGCGTCCCTTGCTCCGGCCGGCTTCGGCCTCGCGCAGGCGCATGAACGCCGTGGACGTGGGGTTTGCGTTGCGCAGCGTACGGACGTCAGGAAGCTGGATCCAGAGGTACGTCAGGCAGGCGAACGCGGCGCCGCCGGATGTGAGGATGACGAGCCCGATCGATTTCCACGGCGTCCGATCGAAACGCGGTCTCCTCATCCGCGGACGACGATCCGCACGCGTTCCCCTGCTCTCGGCGGGGTGCCGGGATCGCGGCCGTTCATGATGGCCAGCGTCGACGGTTTGACGATGGAGTCACCCGGACCGCGCGCGATCGAATCCCAGGTCTCGCCGCCGCGCACCTCGTAGAAGTCGATCCGATTCGGCTGGATGCGATCCGCTTCCTGGCGCGACAACGTGCGGAACGTGTGGATCGCGGTGTCGAACGTCTGTTGCGCGCCGGAGAATTGCGATGCCGGCGCCAGGCCGGCGACCACGTAGACCTGATTGCCGGCCCGGACGTGAGCGGCGCGCAGGCCGGCCCTGGTGTTGTTGACGGCGCCCTGATACGTCCCCACGTACGCATCGAGGCCGTTGATCTGCGTCCGTCCGCCGCTGAGCTGCTGCCAGCCGGCCTCGGCCATCATCGCGGGCGCGTACTGCTGCAGGTTCCCCGAGCTGCCCTGCGCCAGCTCCAGCAACATCGCGACGTTGGAGGCTTCGGGCCTCTGCGCCACCACTTGCTCGTCGCTGTTCTGAATCGTCCAGCCGTCGGGGAATCGGACGGCGAACTGCAGGAGGGGGTGCACGAACTCGTTGCCCCGGACGATCCCTTTTTCGCGGCTGTCGCCGAACACCAGCCCGTCGAGCCGCCGCTCGAGCGCCGCCGGGTTCACCGCCCGCTCTCCCGCCGGCGCGCTCGCGACGGCTTCCTGCACCTTCGTGACGCGGTCCGCTGCGGGCGGGTGGGTCAGCGCCCAATTGGGCACGCCGCGGCTCGTGCCCGTCGCCTCGTCGAGCCGCGCGAGCGTGCCGAGCAGCCCGGGCATGCCGTGCGGATCCCATCCGCTCCTCGCCGTGTAGCCGACGCCGAGCCCGTCTGCTTCGAGCTCGTCCTCGCGGCTGAACTTCAGGAAGAGGGTCTGCAACCCGAGGCTGGCCAATCCCTGAGCGGGGCGCGTTTCAGGCACGAGGATGCCGAGCAGCGCCAGCCCCCCGCCCGCCAGCGTCTGACTCGAGTATTGCTGCGCGGAATGGCGGGCGTCGACGTGCCCGATCTCGTGGCCGAGCACGGCGGCGAGCTCGGCCTCGTTCTTCAGGAACGGCAGGATGCCTCGGGTGAGGTAGATGAAGCCGCCCGGCAGCGCGAACGCGTTGACGGCCGGCTCGTCGACGACGGTGAAGGTCCAGGGCAGCGCCGGACGATGGGCAGCCTGAGCCAGGCGCATGCCGACGCTCGCCACGTAGCGCTGCAGCTCGTCATCCTTGTACACGCCCATCTGCTTCCGAACGGCGGCGTCGTTCTCGCGGCCGATCCCGATTTCCTGCTGCTCGGACATCAGCATGATCTGCCGCTTGCCGGTCGCCGGGTTGGTCGCGCATCCGGCGGCGACGAGCAGCAACACGAGCACCCGACCCGCTTTCATGGCTCACCTCGTCTCCAGGGTAACGCTGTCCCACACCCTCCAATAACAATGCCGTAAGCGCGAACGAGGATCTTGGCCGGGCGTCGAATGGCGGTTTCGTGCGAAACGACGTGTAGAAACGTGAAAGTGTGGCGGCGAGTCGCCACGCGGTGGTCGGTCGCGGAGCGATCGGCGGCGGTACTCCCCTGCTCTACGACAGTACCGTAATCGCACACACGAATTCGTGCGCGTTCTCGCGGAATTCGGCTGCTGAGGGCGAAAATGTAACCGGGATTACGCCAATAGTGTCATCGAAGCCCGTGGCATGGGAAGTGCCTTACATATCTGTGCCCAACCTTACGAACTTGTCAGCAGGTAGGCGCTCACACGAGGCGGACGTCTGACATGAAGCGGCTTCCCTCCCGATCGCTCCCCGTTTCCGGCCTTTGTCTGTTTCTCGGCCTGTCGTTCGTGTTCCTGCAGCCCCAAGTCGCCGATGCGCAGCAGCGGCGAGCGAAGCTGTCGAAGGGGCTCGAGGAGGGCCTCCGAGGATCCGAGCGGCTGCGTGTCCTCGTCGAGGGCCCACAGGACGAGGTGGACCGCATCGCGTCCCGATACGGCGTGCGGGTGCTGAAGCGGCTGGAGATGGGCGCGCTCGTGTCGGGGACCGGGGCGCAGCTCGGGGCCGTCGCGGGCGACGGGAACGTCTCGGCGCTGACGGCCGACGACGTGGTCACGAGCACGATGAGCGTGACGACGCAGGCCACCGGCGCCAACCAACTGTGGGCGGGCCGGAGCGGCGGCAATTTCAGCGGGCTGACCGGCGCTGGCGTTGGCGTGGCGGTCGTCGACTCGGGCATTGCCCAACATCCCGACGTCGAGAACCGGGTTCGCCTCCGCGTGGACTTCGTCAACGACGGCTCGGGCGAGGCCGACGGCTACGGGCACGGCACGCACGTGGCCGGCATCATTGCCGGCGGCGGGAAAGGCAGCCGCGGCGACGAGGGCACGGCGTACATCGGGATGGCGCCGGGGGCCGAGCTCGTCAGCCTTCGGGTGCTGGCGGCGGACGGGACGGGCTACGTCTCGGACGTGATCCTGGCGATCGAGTGGGCGATCAAGCACAAGGACCGCTACAAGCTGCGCGTCCTGAACCTGTCGCTCGGGCACGAAGCGACGCAGGCTTATGACGTCGATCCGCTGGCCCGCGCGGTCGAGCGCGCCGTGGCCGCCGGCCTCATCGTCGTCGCATCGGCCGGCAATCTCGGCAAGTCGGCGGACGGCACCGCCGTTGTCGGCATGGTCGTGTCGCCTGGCGATACGCCGGGCGCCATCACGGTCGGCGCGTTGAACACGCACGCGACGGTCGGCCGCGCCGACGACACCGTGGCGACGTACAGCTCGCGTGGTCCGGTCGGCGATCCGGAGGATCCGTCGAGCTGGCGCATCAAGCCGGACCTCGTCGCGCCGGGCAACGCCGTCGTCGCGGCGGGCGCGTACGGCAGTCATCTCTGGAACCTGCTACCGGAGCGGCAGGTGATCGGGGCGTCGGGCGGGACGTATCTCACGCTGTCGGGGTCGAGCATGGCGACGGCGGTCGTCACGGGCGCCGTTGCGCAAGTGCTGCAGGCGCGTCCGGACTTGACGCCGGCGCAGGCGAAGTTCGTGCTGCAGGTGACGGCGGAGCAGCTTCCCAATGCCGGGCTCATCGAGCAGGGCGCGGGCAGCCTGAACGTCGTGCTCGCGGCCGCGCTCGCGTCGGGCGGCGATCTGTCGACGATGCCGACGTCGGTCGTGATCGGCGGCGGGCCGGTGGCCGCCGGCGGCCTGGCCTTCTTCGACAAGACCGTGTCGGCGACGCTCGCGCGCGCAGACATCACGATGCTCGGCAACACCGCGTTGTGGCACGGAGCGGTGGGCGGGGATGCGATCATCTGGGGCCATCAGAGCGCGGCCGTTGACTCGAACGCCATCATTTGGGGGCACCGCACCGCCGCCGTTGATCCCAATGCGATTATCTGGGGGCATCGCAGCACCGCCGTCGATCCGAACGCCATCATTTGGGGGCATCGCAGCACCGCCGTTGATCCCAATGCGATTATCTGGGGCCATCGCAGCGTGGCCGTCGACCCGAACGCCATCATCTGGGGGCATCGGAGCGCGGCCGTCGACTCGAACGCCATCATCTGGGGCCATCGCAGCGCCGCCGTCGATCCGAACGCCATCATCTGGGGGCATCGCAGCACCGCCGTTGATCCCAATGCCATCATCTGGGGGCACCGCACGGCCGCCGTTGATCCCAACGCCATCATCTGGGGCCATCGCAGTGCCGCCGTCGATCCGAACGCCATCATTTGGGGGCATCGCAGCACCGCCGTTGATCCCAACGCGATCATCTGGGGGCATCGCACCGCCGCCGTCGACCCGAATGCCATCATCTGGGGCCATCGAGCCGGGGTCCTCGACGCCAACACTGTCATTTCAGGCCAGTAGGCGAACAACGTCGGTTTTGTCATCGCTCTAGGCCTAGGTGGACCAACAGCGGCTGATGGCCCGGGCGAATGACATGGCACGGAATTGGCTCTATCGCAGTCGCGAGGTACAGCCATGCAGAAGAGCAGAATCATCGCCTGGAGCTAAACAGGCAACTCGTTTAGGCCGATAGACAGATTTGCCGTCTATGGCAACTACGTCACGCCCACCGCTGTCTCGACGGACGCGGATCTATGTCTTTGCCGTCGTGGCGATCGGAACCCTGACAATTGCAGCCAGCATCCTCGACGTCCTGACGGGACAGCCAGTACCCTCCGAACACTGGATTCCACTTGCCGCATTCACATTTGTAAGCGGCTGGTTGTCTGTCAAGCTCCCGTCGGTCTCCGCGACGATATCGATTTCAGAAACGTTCGTCTTTGCCGGCACTCTCCTTTGCGGTCCGGCGGTTGGCGTCTTGCTCTGTGTGCTGGACGCGCTCGCCCTTTGCGTAAAGCACGCCCGACGCGGCAACTTGCGGTGGGAGCAGGTTCTCTTCAATTTGGCCGCCGCCCCATTTTCAATTTGGTGTGCGGCGTGGATCGCCGGAATCGATCAGCCGCTCACGAACGTTAGGCTCGATGCTCACCTCGCGCTCGTGCTCGGGACCTTCACCTTGCTCTATTTCTTGCTGAATAGTTGGCTGATCACCTTCGCCATCGCATCTGAGCAGAGAACGGCGCCCCATCGAGTATGGTGGACGAGTTTTACAGAGTTGTCTGTGAACTTTGCCGCCGGCGCTTCGATTGCGGCATTTCTGGTCGTGAACGGCAGTGCGGTGGACCCGACTTTCATTGGGGTCATTCTTCCCCTGCTACTGGTCATCTACTTCACCTATCGATGGTCGCTGAAGCACGTAGAGACTGAGCGGGACAAAGTTCACGAACTGAACAGAGTGTTCCTATCGACCGTTGAGGCAATGGCGCTGGCGATTGACGCCAAGGACCAAGTGACGCACGGCCACATCCGGAGGGTCCAACGATTCACTATGGCCCTCGCTGAAGCGCTTGGCGTCAAGTCACAGAAGGAACTGGACGCTCTGAGAGCAGCGGCCCTTCTACACGACACCGGCAAGCTAGCTGTCCCAGAGTACATCCTCAACAAACCAGGCCCACTGACGGCGGCAGAGTTCGAGCGCATGAAAGTACATGCCGATGTCGGCGCAGATATCTTGAAATCGATCGAATTCCCTTACCCGGTCGAGCCAATCGTGCGCCACCATCACGAGCGCTGGGATGGTACGGGGTACCCGAAGGGGCTGAAAGGACAGGAGATCCCATTCGGCGCCAGAATCTTGGCCGTCGTGGATTGCTACGACGCTCTGACTTCGGATCGGCCATATAGGCCGCGGATGACCCGACAACAAGCCGAGCAGGAACTGAAGGACAAGCGTGGAAGCGCCTATGACCCTTGGGTCGTTGACAATTTCCTAAAGATCTTGGATCGGCTCGAACAAGCCGATATCGCAGACCAGCGACTGGCGACGATTCATGACCGAGATAGCGCCGCACGAACCATTGCCCCAGCGCAATTGGAGGTCATCGCCGCTACAACGGCGGAGGAACGGGAGTTCAACGAACTGCGGCGGGATCTCCCGCGATGCACGAGCTTCGAATCAGCAGCGGATGTCCTGTTGAGACATCTTCGTCGGGTGATTCCGGCAGCGAGCTTCGCCCTCTACGTTCCAATCACTGACCGGAACGAGTTGAAGGTCGCCGCGCAGTCTGGTGTCGCGACTTCCGTCTTCGAGGGCCTTGTTGTTCCGGTAGGCGAACGGGTGTCCGGCTGGGTATTCGCTCACTCGCAGGTCGTGCTCAACTCCGATGCGAGCCTTGAGTTTGGCCCAATCGCGCGATCGCTACCAATTCCGCTGCGTTATGCTGCGGCCGTGCCCGTGATTGATAGAAGAACGCTCGCGGTAATCGGGGCGTTCGGCTCGGATCCCTTCGAGAAGGATCACCGGCGCATAATGGAGAGCGCGGCCACGCTTTTCGCCGCGTCGATTACTCTGCCGAGCGCGAACCGATTCGGGCACGATCAACTTCTGCCAACCGGCACAGCCGGCCGCTCGCTCCTTCATTAGCACGACTTCATCGTCTTCGAACGGCGTGAGTGACACGGCGACCGCGGCGGATCTACGTTTGTTACGCCCCGCCCGAGCGTTGCTGCCGGAGATGGGGCCTGTTCCGGCGCGTGCTTCTGGCGGCACGCGCAGCGCCTGGCGGACTGCAAGTACATCGAGAGCCTGTTCAACTACAGCAACCGAAGCTCGTGGACGGTGCCGATGAAGGCCCCCGCACCGTCTCGACGGACCGCCTTCACCAGAGCTGCTGACCTCCGCATGCCGGATCCGTTGGAAGCCCTGGACGGGATTCTGCACGGCGTCGATGGCGGCACGGTCACCGCGCCCGACGGGACGGAGCAGCTGCTCACCGCACAGATTCAGTTGCGCAATGACCAGCATACAGGCCACGAGGCGCTCCAGCCGACTGCCCGCAGTGAAGCAGCTCGGCGACTTCGACTTCACTGACACAGCCGGAGATTTCTGGTATCGTGCGCGCCTCCGTAGGTCCAGGTGGGCGACACATGGGACGAGAGCAGGCGAGCAGCAAATCACAGAAGTCCAACCAGGCGTTTGACTCACTTCCAGAAGAGGTCACAAACGCCGAGGCATTGCTCCGATCGGCTGACACGCAAGGAGTCCTTGATAGCTTCGCTAGCATTGCCGTCGACTCATTGCCCCTCATCGCGAGAGTACGTCTACTGTTGGCACAGGGCATGGCGTCGTATGAGCTTGGAGACGTCGTCGGAGCACTGACCTCTCTGCGATCGGCATTTGAGTCTGCTGACAAGACCGCATCTGCGAGTCAGAGGTTCTTCGCCGCGCTAGCGCTGTTCAGTCGAGAGTCTCAGTTCCAATCGCCTGAAGAGAGCCTGCCACTGCTCTCGAAGGTTCGTCAGTTGGCGGCTTCGATTGCCGACGCTTCATCGCTTGGTGGTCTCCACTTCGTCGTCGCCAGGCTAGAAGCGATGCGAGGCCACTATGTCAATTCACATCGTCATCTCGAGCTTGGTAGAAGACTTCTTTCCGGCACGGATCAAGCCACACTCCGAAGTTCGGTCGAGCTCGTTGAATGTGGGCTAGAGACTTATGCGGGAAACTTTGGACGCGCTGGAAAGGCTGGACGAGCAGGCTTGCGAATTGCCGAAGCCGCCGCGCTCTCCGTCGCGAAATCTGGCTGCCTGATCAATCTGGGCTCAATGGCACTCTACATGGGCCAGTCTGCGCGGGCTGGCGAGTTGGTCGCCGAGGGAATCGGCATCAGCGAGGGCCTTCTCTTGAATCAGTTGAGTGGACTCGACACTCTGGCTCAAGTCGCACTCTTTGACGATCAATTGGCGAAGTGCTGCAATTTCATCGAAACGATTGCGGAATTGGAGCCGCGACAGGCGCTCCCTGCCCGCTCCTGGTACGACCTCGCTCATCAGATCACGCGCTGCGCGTACCACGAGCGGTTGCAGGACTGGGACGCGGTCGTTCTGATCGCGGAGGCAGCCGATGGCGAGGTCTCACGACGGCAGTACAAGCCCATCCGCACCGCTCTCCTCTCGGCCAGGGCTCGAGCCCTGGCGCGCCTGGGTCGGCACGACGAGGCCGATGAGACCGTCGCCCTGGCGATGCGCGTCTGTCCGCGAAGCGCCGTCGATCCGCTGATCGTCCTCGAGGCCACCAAAGGCCTCACGCTGACACTCCGCGGCGAGCAGAACAAAGGCGCCGTCCACTTCGACCGTGCTCTCGCGGCCTGCCGCGCCATCGGCCACCGTTTCCACGAGGCCTGGATCGGCCGAGACCGGGCGGAACTGGCCGCGTCGGGCCGGGCCCGATCGACGAGGTCGCCTCGGGCGCTCGACGTCACCGATAGCGCGCTGCTGCTCAGCGACGCCGCGATAATCCTCGGCGCCGGCCACTCGGTCGATCTGCTCGCCCATCGCGTGATGACGCTCCTCCAGAGCAGCGGGCTCGGCGACCGCGTCGATCTGTCGAGCGAGTCCGGCTGCGACTTCCAGGCCGAGCCGTCGGCCGTCTGGGACAGCACCAGCAACGCCACGTACATCCTGCAACTGCGTGGCTCCGACCGACGCCTGACTATCCGAATGCGGCAGATCGTCTCGCTCGATGATCTGTCCTTGATGAAGAGCGTCGGCGACATCGTACGCGCCGCGATCAACCAAACGACGGACGTCGAGAACGAGGACGACGATCAGAATCTCTGGCCGCGTCAACCCCTGCACGACGGTGAGGACGTCGTCTTCCGATCGCCGCGGATGCTCGAACTGTTGAAGGTCGCCACGCGGCTCGCATCGGCCGACCTCCCGATCCTCATCACGGGCGAAACGGGCACGGGCAAGGAGATCCTCGCGCGCCTCATTCATCAGGCGAGTCGCGTCAAACAGGGGCCGTTCGTGCCCTTCAACGCCCCGGCCATTCCGCGCGAGCTCGTCGAGAGCCAGCTCTTCGGCCACCGCCGCGGCGCCTTCACCGGCGCCACCGACGCGTCCACGGGCGTCATTCGCGCCGCCGAACGCGGCACGCTCTTCCTCGACGAGATCGGCGATCTCGATCCGGCCGTGCAGCCCAAGCTGCTCCGCTTCCTCGAAAGCGGCGAAATCCACCCGGTGGGCGAGCCGCGCCCAGTGCGCGTGTCCGTCCGGGTCGTTGCGGCGACGAATGCCGACCTGCAGCAGCTCGTCGAGGCGGGCCGGTTCCGAGCAGACCTGTACTACCGCATCGGTGCCGCGAAACTCGCGCTGCCCCCGCTGCGCGAGCGCAAGGACGAAATCCCTGCCCTGGCCTCGCTCTTCCTCGCGCGGTTCGCTCGCGAGAACGGGCGCCGCAACCTGCGCCTGACCGACGACTTCGTGGCCGCCCTTCTCCTGTACGACTGGCCCGGCAACATCCGCGAGCTCGCCAACGAACTTCGGCGCGTCGTCGCGATGGCCGGCGACGGCGATGCCATCAGCTGCGCCGAGCTGTCGCCCGCCATCCTCACCCGGTGGCACGAGCGTCCGACCCTCGATCGGACGGCGACGGGACCGACCGTCGCCATCCGGCTGAACCAGCCGCTCACGCAGGCCATCGACGAACTGGAGCAGCGCTTCATCGAGCATGCGCTCGCGGCGTCTGGCGGTCGGGTCTCGGACGCCGCGCAGTTGCTGGGCCTCTCGCGGAAGGGCCTCTTCCTGAAGCGCCGCCGTCAGGGACTGCTCCCCCGGACTGCTGAAACCTGATCGCCCTCGCAGCCGCATGGCCGCTCCAGGGTCGCCCGGTTGGGCCCGCGGGGGCGCCGTGTCATGATCTGATGGATGCGTGCGCCAGTCCGCCTCCACCGCACCGTGCCCGTGCCCGTCGGCCGCGTTCTCGTCGGCGGCGGCGCGCCCGTCGTCGTCCAGAGCATGACGATGACCGAGACGGCCGATGCCGCCGCGACCGCCCGCCAGTGCGTCGAGCTGGCCGAGGCCGGATCCGAGATGGTGCGGATCACCGTCAACACGCCGGAAGCCGCGGCGGCCGTCCCGGAGATCAAACGGCGCATGCTCGACGCGGGCTGCGAGGTGCCGCTCATCGGCGACTTCCACTACAACGGGCACCTGCTGCTCACGCGGTTTCCACAGGCCGCCGACGCGCTCGACAAGTACCGCATCAATCCGGGCAACGTCGGCACCGGCCGGCGGCGCGACGAGCAGTTCTCGACGATTTGCAGGGTGGCGGTCGAGCACCAGAAGCCGGTACGCATCGGCGTCAACGGCGGCTCGCTGGATCAGGATCTCGTCGTCGCGAAGATGCAGGAGAACACGGCGGGCGGCCTCGGACGGACCTCCGAGGAGATCATCAACGAGTGCATGGTGATCTCCGCGCTGCAGTCGACCGAGCTGGCGCTCGAGTGCGGCCTCACGAAGAACCAGATCATCATCTCCTGCAAGCTCTCACGGCCGCGCGACCTGATCGCGGTGTACCGGACGCTCGCGAAGAAGACCGAACAGCCGCTGCACCTCGGCCTCACGGAGGCCGGCATGGGCATCAAGGGCCTGACGTGGTCGGCCTCCGCGCTCGCGATCCTGCTGAACGACGGGATCGGCGACACGATCCGCGTGTCGCTCACCCCGCGGCCCGGCGGTGACCGCCGCGACGAGGTGTACGCCGCATGCGAGATCCTGCAGGCGCTGAGCCTGCGCAGCTTCGCGCCGTCGATCACGGCGTGTCCTGGCTGCGGCCGCACGACCTCGACGACGTTCCAGGAGCTGGCCGAACGCGTCCAGGACTACGTGCGCTCGATGATGCCGATCTGGAAGCAGACGCGGCCCGGCGTCGAGTCCATGACCGTCGCGGTCATGGGGTGTGTCGTCAACGGCCCCGGCGAATCGAAGGCGGCGAACATCGGCATCTCGCTGCCCGGCACCGGCGAGGCGCCCCATTGTCCGGTCTACATCGACGGCAGACACGCGACGACGCTGCGCGGCACGTACGACGAGCTGGCGCGGGCGTTCCAGCACCTCATCGACGAGTACGTCGATCGCACGTACCCCTCGACCGTCACGACGAACGCATAGCACGCGCCGGACGCGCGTCACCACGCCGCGCTGCGCCGGTGCCAGATCGCGAGCAGCATCGCGCCGATGAGGACCAGGCTGAGCGAGAGGCCGGCCCAGAGACCGACGATGCCCCAGCCGGCGACGAAGCAGAGGGCGTAGGCCGTCGGCAGGCCGATGCCCCAGTGGCCCACGAGGTTCGTCCACATCGGCGTGCGCGTGTCGCCAAGACCGCGAAGGGCGCCGGTCGCCACGGCCTGCACGCCGTCGAATGGCTGGAAGACGGCGCAGAGCAGCAGGATCGTGGCTCCGACGCTCGAGACGCCGGGATCCGACGTGAACGGCGACAGGAGCGCGGCCGGCGCCGTCACGAAGAGCGCCGCGACGACCATCGCCGACGCGGCGGTCAGCCCGAGCGCGCTCCACCCGGCTCGACGTACTCCGGGCCGATCCCGGCGGCCGACGGCCTGCCCGACCCGGACCGCGGCGGCCGAGCTGAGTCCCAGCGGGATCATGAAGAAGAAGCTCGCGATGTTGAGCACGATCTGGTTCGCCGCCAGCGCAATCGGGGAGATGCGGCCGGCCAGCGCCGCCGCCACGGCGAACACACCCACTTCGAGCGTGACCTGGACGGCGGCCGGAAGACCGAGCCGCACCAGACGCCGCATGCGCGAGATGTCCCACGCCCAGCGCACGTCGTGCAAACCGGCCGGCCGCTCGCGTTCGTGCCACAACAAGATCCACCACAGGTAGATCGCCATCGTCACGCGAGCCGCCAGCGTCGCGTAGGCGGACCCGATCGCCCCGAAAGCGGGCAGGCCGGCGTGGCCGTACACGAAAGCCCAGTTGCCCACGACGTTCACGACGTTGGCGGCGACGATGCCGATGGCGATCGGACGCACGACGTTCATCGCCTGGAGGTAGCGCCGCACCACCGTGAAGACGAGCAGCGGCGGCGTGGACCAGAGGAGCCGCGCGAGGTACGGCTGCAGCACCGCGAGCACGTCCGGATGGATGCCGGTCGCCGGCAGCAGCACGACGCCCGCGAACCCCAGGGCCATCAGCACGACGGACAGCACGGCCGCGAGCTGCAGCCCGGCGGACAGCCACCGATGGCACTCGTCGAGGCGTCCCGCGCCGAAGCTCTGCGCCACGTACGTGTCCATCGCGTAGAACAGGCCCATGCCGAACACGATGACGGCGAAGAAGAGCGTCGATCCCATGCCGACGGCTCCGATCGCCGCCGGCCCGAGCGGCCCGACCATCATCGTGTCCACGATCCCCATCAGGACCCAGCCGATCTCCGCCAGGACGACCGGCCATGCGAGGCTGAACGTGGCGCGGATCTCGCGTCTGACGGTCATCCGCGCGGGCCCGCACCGGACCGCCGCGTTGCTGGAGACCGAAGACCGATCGGCCGAGACATAGACGGGTAGAATACTGGAGCGATTTGGTCGTGGAGGCCTCCCTATGAGACGTGCGCTGTTCGTATCCGCTGCTCTCGCTTGCGTCGTCATCGCGGGCCCGCTCGTGCGCGCGGACGTGAAGACGACGGAGAAATCGACGTTCAAGCTCGAGGGCTTCCTCGGTTCGATGGTCAGCCGCATGGCGGGCGGCGCGAACGAGGCGCCCGCCACGGTGGCGGTCAAGGGCAACAGGATGTCGCGGATGAGCGACACGAACGGGCAGATCGTCGACCTGGCCGAAGAGAAGATCTACATGGTGGATCTGAAGAAGAAGGAGTACACCGTGGCGACCTTCGCCCAGATGCGCGAGCAGATGGAGAAGGCGCGGGCCGAGATGGCCAAGCGGCAGCAGGAGATGACGCCGGAACAGAAGCAGGCGATGCAGGACCTCGCCGACGCGATGGAGTTCGACGTCGACGTCAAGCAGAGCGGCCAGTCGAAGACGATCGCCGGGCACGAGGCGAAGGAGACCGTGCTCACCATCACGATGCGCGGCAAGGGCAAGACGCTCGACGAGAGCGGCGGCATGGTGCTGACCGACACGATCTGGCTCGCGCCGCGCGTGCCCGCCCTGCAGGAGCTCGCCGAGTTCAACCTCAAGTTCGTGAAGGCCGTCTACGGCGGGCTCTTCAGCGGCATGGACCCGCAGCAGATGAACGCGGTGTCCGCGATGCTGCCGGGCTTCGGCACCATGATGCAGCGGCTGGCCGAGGAGAGCCGAAAGCTCCAGGGGACGCCGCTCGCGAGCACGATGGTGCTCGAGAACGTGAAGAGCCAGGAGCAGATGGCCGCCGCGCCGAAGCCGGGCGGCGGGCTGGGCGGCATGCTCGCACGCCGGATCGCGCGCGGCCAGACGCAGCAGCGGACGACCACGCTGACGACCACGCACGAGACGTTGACGCTGGCGTCGAGCGCCAGCGCCGAAGACGTCGCGCTGCCAGCCGGTCTGAAGCTGAAGAACTAGCTCGTCCGCTCGATCGTCATCTTCGTGATGACGACGGGCGTCGTGGGCCTGTCGTTGCGGTCGGTCGGCGTCTTGCCGATCGACTGCACGACGTCGAGCCCGCTCGTCACCACGCCGAAGACGGAGTGCCGCCGGTCGAGGTGCGGCGTCGGCGCGAGCGTCACGAAGAACTGGCTGCCGTTGGTGTTCGGTCCCGCGTTCGCCATCGACAGGATGCCGGCCCGATCGTGTTTCAGGTCCGGATGGAACTCGTCGGGGAACTGAAAGCCGGGCCCGCCGTAGCCCTGGCCAAGCGGGTCGCCGCCCTGGATGACGAAGCCGTCGATCACGCGGTGGAAGATCAGGCCGTCGTAGAACGGCGTCTTCTTCCGCTCCCCCGTCTTGGGATGCGTCCACTCGAGGCTGCCTTCCGCCAGACCGGCGAACACGCCGACGGTCTTCGGCGCCTGGCTCTCGAACAGCTCAGCAGTGAAACTCCCCAGCGTCGTCTCGAAGTGCGCGTATACGGCCATCCGCTTATCTTCTCACGACGTCTCGCGCCGCCGTGATCATCGAACCGGCACGGATTGCGGTGCGGTGCCGGTGAGGGGCGGCGCCTCGAGCGAGCGCCGATCGATCTCGAGCCGGAGCCTGGCGACCTCGGCCCGAAGCTGCGGGTCCTGCGCGGCAATCTCGAGATAGCGGACCGCCTGCGCCTGGTCCCGGCGTTCGAGCTGGATGCTCGCCACGTTGAACGCCGACGCGTACTGCTGATGTCGCTGCAGGCGCACTTCGTCACGCAACCGCGCCGTCTGCAGGCGCCGAAACTCCGCGTCCACGGCCGGATCGGCCAGCGTCGTGGCGATGAGGCGTTCGCGCGTAGCCGCGTCCTGGTCGTAGCAGGACATCGCCGAGTCGAACGTCGCGGCGGCTTCGGCCAGCCGCTGCGTCTTCAGCAGCACCGATCCCAGGTACCAGAACGCCCGGCAGACCTTGCCGCTGCCCATCCGCTGCGCGCCGCGCAGATCGCGTTCCGCGGCATCGAGCTGTTCCTGATCGTGCTCGATCGCGCCGGCGAGCGACAGGATGCCGGCGTTCTGCCGGCGCTGGCGGACGAAGTCGATGTCGGCTCGCGCGCGCAGGAGATCGCCCACGACGTGCAGGTTCCACGCGCGCCAGTACTGCGCCTCGTCGGCGTTGTCGACGCTGGCGTCGATCATCGTCGTCGCCGCCGCGACGGCGTCGGCGTGCCGCAGCAGATCGGTCAGGCACATCACGCGGCCGAGCCAGCCGTCCTCGTGCGAGGGCGCCAGCACGAGCAGGCGATCGAATGCGGCCAGCGCGCCCGTGCAGTCGCCGACGATCTGCTTCAGCCGCGCCGCGAGAAAGAGGACGAGCGGCGACTGGGGAAACCGCCGCTCGGCTTCGATCACGAGCTGATGCGGGTTCAGCGCGTTCGCCTGCGCGATGGCGTTCAGCGCCAGTTCCCCGAAGAAGTAGGACGTCTCGACGAACCGCGGCACGAGGCTGCGGAGCTCGCCGAGCGTGGCCGCGTCGACGGCTCCGCAGGTCGCCTCGCGGTAGCGCGCCAGCGGCGTCGGGTCGTCTGACGGAACGCGGGGAGCCACGTCGGCTGGCCGGCTCGCAGGCATCGGCGCCGCGCACTCGATCGACCGGGCGATGTACTCACGGACGGCCGGCATCAGGCCGCCGCCGCGTACCCATGCCGCATGGCCGGCAACGTCTCGCAAGATGTCGGCGTGCGCGGCGCGGAAGGACGCAGCGTCGCGCCTCGCCCATCCTGCGCCGCGGTGCGGCACGGCGGCCACGAGCTCGATGTAGCGCGCCGCCTCGAGACCGGCCGGAAGGCTGGACGCGAGGGCGGCCGCGCGGGCGAGCGCCGGGGCGTTGTCGACCGCGAACTCGCGCTCCCTGAGCGCGATGAGCAGTTCCGTTTCGAACTCGCGGAGGCGAGCGCGGATCTCGTTCGGGCCGAT
Organism: Acidobacteriota bacterium; assembly: GCA_020853395.1. Taxonomy (NCBI): domain Bacteria; kingdom Pseudomonadati; phylum Acidobacteriota; species Acidobacteriota bacterium. Next base: position 136,742 of record JADYYY010000013.1, on the reverse strand, counting down.
CGCGGCGGCACGATAGCCATCCCTCGCGTCGAGAAGACAGTCGTAGCAGCCGTCGAGCCTGGCGCGATCGGCGGCCGTGAGCGAACCCACGGCGGCCGGACGCCGAGCCGGCGCCGACACGCAGGACGTGCCGGCGAGCAGCACGAGGACGAGTGCGAACCGCATGGGGAGCGCGCGGGCGGAGTGAGGCAGAGCGCCCGCCGCCAGTTCGAGCGCAGGCGGCGTGCGCTACTGATTCTGCCGATCGTAGACGCGATTGAGCGCCATCATGGGCGCGCCCTTGCGCGACGACCCAACCCGCAGCAGAACGAACAGCCGGCTCGCCGCTTCATCGAGGAAGTACGTTTCCGTCATCCTGAAGCCGTCGGCTGCGTCGATCTTCTTCTCGAGCCGGGATCCGCTCCAGAAGGTCGCCGCGTTGAACCGCGCTGCGCCGAGCTGGTACTTGCGGCGCTCGCCGCTCACCGGATAGGTCCGGACGCGCTGCAGATCGTCGACGAACGTCACGGTCTGTGGATCGACGCGGATCGTCAGCATCTCCGGGATCTCGAGCAGATCGCGCGTGAGGCTCCTGTTCTCCTGAATCATCGCGACCGTCGGCCCGACGTCGCTCGGCCGGTTGAACCCGAAGGCGCCCGGCGGCACGGTGCCGGCCGGCTCGCCGCCAATGGGACCCATCGCGCTCGACGGCACGCCGGCCGTGACCGGCACCGGAGAACGCGCCGCCGTGACGCCAGCCCGCTGCGTGGCGCCGCGCGGGCTCCGCTCGGGCCGGCCGGTCGCGGCGTTGACGCTCTGATCGGCGTTGTACGTCCACGTGCCCGCGAATTCCTGAGGCCGGTGCGCGGCCAGCTCCACGGCAGCCGGCGCGACGCCCGCCTGGCGCACGCCCGACTGCGCGAGCGGCGACACGGCAAGACCGACGACCATCATCCCCGACCACGTCCCCGTTCGAAGCCGGCGCCCCATTCCGCCCTCCCTGGTCCCGGTGGCCCTGCGGTCATTGTAGACGGTCGCGCAAGCCCCACCGCGTCCGCTGTGCAGCCTTGCGAAATGCCTGCCGGGCCAACGGCGGCTGGCGGCGACGCCCCTGCGAAATGGGCGAATTGCTGCCGATAACCAGGGCGGTATTTGTTACCATTCGTCCGCCCAGGAGGCGTACAGCTCATGCGACTCATTCGGATGCTCGTCATGGCGATCATGGCAGCCGGCCTCGCGCTCGGCCCGACCACCCTCGCCGCGCAGGCCGGTTCCGTGCAGGTCACCTCCGCCGACACGAAGGTCTACCTCTCTGCCGCGGCCGACAGCGCGGTGGTCATGACCGTCCCGGTCGGCGCCGTGCTCGACGTCGTGGCCTCGAGCGGCAACTGGTACCAGGTCAGGCTGCCGAAGGACAACTCGGGCTTCGATCGCCTCGGGTTCATCGAGAAGTCGCGCGTCAAGGAGATGGCCCGGGCGGCGGCGCCCTCCGCCGCGCCGGCAGCCGACACGGCGGCAGCGCGCGGTTCGCGGCCCACGGCCGCCGTGCTCGACTTCGAGTTCGGCGCCATCGAGCACTGGTGGAGCGGCACCTGGAACATCGGCAAGGGCGTCTCGGACATGCTCGTCGACGAGCTGCTGCAGACCGGCGAGGTCCGCCTGCTCGAGCGAAAGCGGATCGAGTCGGTGCTGAGCGAGCAGAATCTCGCGAACAGCACGCGCGCCGACGCCAGCGCGCGCGAGGTCGCTCAGCTCGGCAAGGTGCTCGGCGCCAAGGTGCTGATTACCGGCTCCATCACGAAGTTCGGCAGCGAGGAACGCAACGTGGGCGGCGCGGCCGGCTCGGTCGCGGGCCGCTTCCTCGGCGGCGCCGGCGCCAAGAACACGACCGCCACCGTGGCGCTCACCGTGCGGGCGATCGACTCGAGCACGAGCGAGATCCTGGCGAGCGCCAAGGCCGAAGCCAAGTCGAGCCGCAAAGGCATCCTGCTCGGCGGCGCGTTCAAGGGGAACTTCGGCGCCATCGACATGAACAGCCGCGATTTCCGGGAGACGATCCTCGGCGAGGCGACCGAGAAGGCCGTGAAGGAAGTGGCCACGAGGCTGTCGGTGTCGCTTCCGAACGCGCTCCGCTAGCCTCGGTCGAACGCTTCGTCCCGACGTGCCGGCGGCCGAATCCGCCGGCACGATCTACCCCCTCGGCTTGGCGAGCGGGGGCGCGTCGAACCGCTCCCGTTCCGCGTCCGGCATCGAGTAGGTGTGGCGCTCCTCGGGGAACGTGCCGGCGCGCACGTCGCTCGCGTAGGCACGCAGCGCCTCGCCGATCGCTTCTCCGACGGCCGCGTACTGCTTCACGAACTTCGGCGACGGGCGTCGCGTGCTCAGACCGACGAGGTCGTGCCAGACGAGGACCTGCCCGCTGCACGAAGGTCCGGCGCCGATCCCGATCGTCGGAATGCGCAGGCGCTCGGTAATCCGCTCCGCCACGACCGCCGGGATCGCCTCGAGCACGAGGGCGAAGCAACCAGCCCGTTCGAGCGCCATCGCCTCCTCGACGATGCGCGTGGCGGCGGCGGCGGTGCGTCCCTGCGCGCGATAGCCGCCGAGCATGCCGGCCGACTGCGGCGTCAAGCCGACGTGTCCCATGACGGGGATGCCGGCGTCCACGATCCCGCTGATGCGCGTGAGCGTCCGCCCAGCGCCTTCGAGCTTGACCGCGTCGGCGCCGCCTTCCTTGACGAGCCGAATCGCATTCGCGATCGCGACGTCCTCCGAGACCTGGTAGGAGCCGAACGGCATGTCGGCGACGACGAGCGCCCGGTGCACGCCGCGCGCGACGGCGCGGGTGAAGATCAGCATTTCGTCCATGGTGACCGGCACGGTCGAGGGGTACCCGAGGACCGTGTCGCCGGCCGAGTCGCCGACGAGCACGAGGTCGATGCCTGCCGCGTCGGCGAGCTTCGCGCTGGGCATGTCGTAGGCGGTCACCATGACCAGGCGATCGCCGCGCGCGCGCATGTCGGCGATCGCGGGCAACGTCAGCTTCGCAGGTGGCAGCGCGGACTCGCCCGGCATGGCGTTCCTCCTGAGAGAGGGCTACTCGAGCCCGGCCCGTGCCGGGTGATCCAACGGTACATTATCAATCAGCCTCGTGGTGCCGACGCGGGCCGCCACGACGAGCGTCGGGTCGCCGTCGAACGTCGCGATGCCGGCGTAGTCGATCGGCACCGTGCCCAGCGCGGCGCGCGCCGCTGCCACCGGATCCTCGCCGCGCCGATGGGCGTCGAGGCCGGCCCGGAGCGCCCGCGGCAGCGCCAACGCCTGCCCGCGCTCGTCGGCCGAGAGCCGCGCGTTGCGCGACGACAGGGCCAGGCCGTCCGCGTCGCGCCGGGTCGGCACGACCGCGAGATCCAGCGTCAGGTTCAGGTCGCGACAGACCTGCCGCAGCACGGCGACCTGCTGCGCGTCCTTCTGGCCGAAGTAAGCGACCGTCGGCCGCACGAGGCCGAAGAGCTTCACGCACACGAGCGCCACGCCGTCGAAATGGCCCGGCCGATGGGCCCCCTCGAAGCCGAGCGCGGCCCCGTCCACGTGGATCGACGTCGCCAGATCGGCCGGGTACATCTCGTCCACGGACGGCAGGAAGAGCACGTCCACGCCCGCGGCCCGGCACTGCTCGAGATCGTCGGCCTCGGGACGCGGATACCGTGCGAGATCGCCGGGGTCGTCGAACTGCTTCGGATTGACGAAGATGCTGGCGACGACCTGCTCGCAGTCGGCGTGCGCCGCCTCGATGAGCGCCAGATGCCCGGCGTGGAGCGCGCCCATGGTCGGCACGAACCCGCGTGAGGATCGTGGCCGGCCCAGCACTCGATCGAGATGCGCGATCGTCCGAGCGACGATCATGGCCGCGTGGCCTCGGTGAGGGCGCGATACATCGGCTCGAGGTCGGGCAGCTCGCGGTGGATCGCCGCGAGATGAGCCTCGACGGTCTGGAGATCGCCGCGGGCAATCGGCCCGGTGAGCTCGAAGCCGTTCTCGATGGTGCGGCGCATCAGAGGCGTCAGCGCGTCCGGCGGCGCGCCCGCCGCCTCGAACGCGCGCACGGCGGCGCGATGCAGCGTGACGAGGAAGTTCGAGGCCATCGCCGCGCCGGCGTGATAGATCGCGCGCCGCTCGTCGTCGAGCACGAACGACCGCAGGCCGAGCATGGACGCGAGCGTCCGCGCGATCTCGAGTGCCTCGAGCGTCTCGCCGGATATCGCCGCCCATGCGCCGTCCATCTGCTCGGCGCCGCGCGAGCGAGTGAACGTCTGGACTGGGTGCAGGCTGAAACGGCGCGTGTGCGGCGCGAGCCGCGCGAGCGGCGTCGCGCCGCTCACGTGGCCCACCCACCGGCCGGCCGGCACCCGGCCGGCCGCATCGGCGATGGCGGCGTCCGGCACGCAGAGGATCGTCACGTCCGGCGGGTCGCGCTCGGCCAGGCGGCCGAGCGCCGTGAACCGGGCCGCGAACGCGGCGCCCACGCGGCCGCGGCCGATCACCTCCACACGCCCTGGCTGGACCACCGCGCCCTCCCCGAAACCTCTCACGCAAGAACACACGGGACGTGCGCCACCCACGGCGCGAACGCGCGGCGTGACCACGCCTGGGCCGCGGGACCACCTGGCATCCGTGGCGTCCCGCCTAGATTACCGTGAGTCGGCTCGCACGTCCCGGCGAGCAAAACCCGTTGCCTCGGCCTGGCGCAGTCGCTATGCTCGATCCTGGGGAGCCAATTTAGTCCGTCCGCAGGATCGTTCAGGAGCACCGAGCAGCGCTCGATCCTTCTCTCGTTCCAGCAGCAGATCGTGGGTGGGCCACCGGGCTAATTTGCAGTATGCCGCGTCGAGGCGGCGCGTCCGCGAGTGCGGACGAGAAGAGGGTGCATGAATCGGAGGTTGTTCGTCGGCAATCTGTCCTTCAACACGGAGGAGCGCGCGCTGGAAGATCTGTTCACGCAGGCGGGACAGGTCGAGTCGGTGCGCGTGATGCGCGATCAGGCGACTGGGCGATCGCGTGGATTCGGATTCGTCGAGATGTCGTCGGAAGAAGGGGCTCGCGCCGCGATCGAGCGGTTCAACGAGACCGAGCTCGACGGCCGGCGGCTCGCGGTCAATGAAGCACGTCCGCCAGCCGGCGGTGGCGGTCGCGGGGGCTTCAACGGTGGCGGCGGCGGTGGCCGCGGAGGCGGCTTCGGAGGCGGCGGCGGTGGCCGCGGTGGCAGCGGGGGTGGTGGCCGCCGGCGCGAACCGCGCTGGTAACCGTCCCGATCTCGACCAGCGACCCACGCGCCGAGTCTCGGCGCGTGGGTCTTTTCATCTCTGCCGGTCGGCCGTGAAGTCGACGTTGGCCGTCAGCCGCACTCCCCGCGCTCGGAAGTCGTCCAGGTAGAGGCGGATTCTCCGGCGCGCCTCCCCGAGATCCTCGTTCGTCAGGTTCAGGTTCAGCAGGTCGACGTACCACGGCGCCTTGACGGGCTCGCCGACGTACGCGCGCACGATCTCGCGCGCGATCGGCAGCGTCGTCTGCTTCGAGTCGTCGTGCACGTCCCGGCTGCCGGCCGCGAGGAGCTTGGCGTGCTCCTCCTCGAGGAGCCGCGCGAACAACGCCTCCGTGAAGCGGTCGCCCGCGGCGACGCCGGCGGCCGGGTCGGCTTCGGTGAGCGCGGCACCCTTGTGCAGCCACTCCCAGAGGATGCTCAGGCGGATCTCCCCCGTCGCCATGTCTTCCATCAGGTAGAGCACGTCGTCGTTGCCGAAGAAGTCGGCGGGCTTCAAGGCAGCGGCCTGGAAGCCCCGCAGGAACGCGTTGCCGTACTGCAGCGCCACGCTGAGCAGGTCGCGCGCCCCGCGCACGGTGCGAGGTGCGGGCTCGAGCAGGAACAACCCGCCGGCATCCTCCGCGGTGTAGGTCAGCGGAGGGAACTGGCGGCCGAGCTGGTTGGCCTGGCCGGCCTGTTCCCAGACGGGTCTCACGATGTGGACCATCTTCCAGTGCGCGACCCACTTGCCGCTCGCGCCCTCGCGGCGCTCGCGCTCACCTCCGGCCACCGCGCGCTTCATGCCGTGCTCGACGCCCGCGGCCGAGCCCACCGGAATGTTCGGCTCCATGCCGCCCTGCCACAGCGCGAAGCGCCCATCGCGGTCCGGTGTGTTGACCGCGCGGCGCACGCGATCCTCGTACTGGCGCATGTAGCCGTAGGTCATCGTGATCGCGTCGATGTTCGGGTTGACGAACGCGGCGTCCCAGGCCATCGCGTCAGAGACGCTGTTGATGTAATCCCAGCGCCCCGTGTTGAATCCCACGAAATGGCGGCCGAGGGCGGCCCTGATCTCCATCAACTGAAAGCACGCCTCGACCTGCTCGACGAGCACGTAGACCTTGACGGCGCCGACCGGCATCTCCAGGTGCGTCTCGAGCGCCGACAGCATGTCGTTCCACAGCGCCGCCTCCTCGGCGGTCTGGATCTTCGGCAGGTACATCGCGACGGTCGCGCCACGGGCCCGCAGCGCGTCGTGGTTGTTCACCACGTAGAGCACCGTGTCGACGATCGAGGCCGAGAAGCCGGTACCGTCGGCGCAGCGCACGTGCCGGTCGTCGAGGTGCAGCCCGCGTGCGCGAAACAGCTTCGTCGTGAACCGCAACTCTGCGCGCCAGTCGTCGATGATGCGGCGGCCGAAGAACCCGTCCGCCCAGCGGTTCATCTCGACGGCGACCTGCTCGGCAACGTTCAGGAAACGCGGATCGTCGTGAATCGCCAGCATCAAGTTCCGCTGGTTGTCGAGCGACATCGTGTCGACCTGCCCGAGCGCATCCTCGCCGTCGAACATCCAGCCATCCGCGCCAGACAGCAGCGCGTAGGCGACGTTGCGCAGGCTCTCCTCGAGCGATGCGCGCGGCCGCGTTGCGGGTCCGGTGCCCTGAATCCATTGCCGCTGGAGATCGGCCGGGATGTCGCTGCCGTGGAAGTCGCCGCGCCGGGCCGCCTCCACCGTGATCGACGTGCGGGGAATCGTGGCGCTCGGATCGAGGAACGCGATCCGGCGTCCGTCGCGCGCGCGAGCCGCCCTGCGCTCCAGCCGCCTGGCCATGACGTCGCGCCGCTCGGCCTCGAACCGCGAGAGCGCGGCCAACGCCTGCCGCACTGCGGGGGTGAAGAGATCGCCGTACTCGGCGGCGATGCCGTCACGGAGCTCGAGCGACATCGATGTGGACGACGACGGTGATGTCATGGCGTGATACGTATAGCGTACCGCGGGCTCAACGCGGACGCTTGAGGGTCCATACGGTGCCGGCGGCACCGGCCGTGCCGCCAATCGCTTCCCATCCGTCAGCGCCCGCCGCGTTCAGCACGGCAGCGGCATCCTGGGTGGCCCCGACCGTCACTTGTCGGTATTCCCAGAGCTGACGCCCGATCCGGACCGGAATCACCGTCGTCGGCACGAGCGCCACGGACGGCACGCCGGCGATCGCCACCGGCAGCGGCTCGGCGTCGGTCCGCAGCACGACCGGCACGGCCTCGTCTCGGGCCGCGTTGACGACGCGCACCTGCGCAACGGTGGGATATCCCGGGACGTTCTGCGGCAGCGTCTGGGAAGACGAACCGGTCGCGCCGGCGCCGACGAGCGCCAGCGCCGCGAGCACGTGTCGTCGCGACATGAGGACACCTCCTGGCCCCCCAGCTTAGCCGGAAGCACGTGCCGGTTTGTTTCGGGCCCGCGCAGTAGTACCATGTGAGCGCTGATGGCGCCGCTGGAACTCGCTCTGGACATCCAACCACGCGCGCGGGTCGATGTCCTGGATGCCAGGGCGCTGGCTGCGTCCGTTCACGGGGACGTCCTCGATCGATTCACGCGCTGTCTGTACGTCTCGCCGCACACGACTGCCGGGTACCTCCCCGAGAGCCTCGCGCACCGTCTCGTCGTCAGGCGAGCCGGCCTGGAGCCGTATCTCGGCGTCTTCCAGACGGTGTTCCCCGCCAACGCCGGCTATCAGCACGACAACCTCGAGCTGCGCACCGAGCTGGCGCCGGAGCAGCGCCGGGTGGAACCGACCAACGGCGATTCGCACCTGGCGTTCATGGCCGCAGGGCTCGACGCCTGCGTCTCGTACCGCACGCGGGGCAGCCATCCGGTGTACTTCGTGGATCTCGACGGCTGGTTCGCCGGAACGCCGCGCCGGCGCGTCACCCGCCTGGTGGGCTACGACCGCGAGGTCGAAGTCGCCCGCACGTCGATCCGCGTGCCGGTGTCGCGCCATCCGATCGAAGCAGTGAACCTGAAGGATCCGTCGCTCGGCTTGACCGAGCAGATCGGCGAGATCATCGCTCGGCACGGCGTGCACAAGGGACGCGTTCGCCTGGCGCTGGCGTCGGCGGAACGCGACGCAAGCCTGACGATCAACGAGTACGAAACGCTCCTGATGCAGCACGACCTGGCCGAGGTGCTGCGCAACCCGCTGAAGTTCGCGGCCGAGAAGGCCAAGCACGCGTGGAACGACCCGCGCGCCGTGCCCGGTAAGGCGATCGACTACGCCAAGTACGACCTCGTGCGCGCCGCCAATCGGCTGATCGACGCGCTGGGGCTCAGCGCGTCGCGCCTCGAGCACATCGTCGCGCGCGCGCTCGAAGTGCCCGCCGCGCGCCTGATGCGCAAGAAGCGCGCGGTGAACCTGCTCGTCTCCGACAGCGCCACGCCTGGCCGCGGCGCCCTCGTGGAAGGCACGTTCCAGGCGCCGATTCTGGTCCAGTGGCGGGCGGCCGGCGGCAACGTGCGCACGCTCGATATCGTCCTGACCCGTTTTCTCTAACCGACATCGCGCGCCGATTCCGACCGGTGGCCCTGGTGTTCCCTGCTCTTCGCCCCAGGCTCGGCGTGCTCGTCCATCACCCTCCCAAGCCCCTGACGCATCCGGCCGTCTACCGTCACCGCCGCGTGCCGGCGTCCGCGGCGCCCAGGATCTCGATCGTCACGCCGTCGTTCAACGCGAGCACGTTCATCGAACGCACCATCCGGAGCGTCGTCGACCAGCAGTATCCGGCGCTCGAGTACATCGTCCAGGACGGCGCGTCGGCCGACGACACGATCCGGATCGTCGAACGGCATCGGCCGCTGCTGTCGCGGATCGCCTCCGAATCGGATCGTGGCCAGGCCGATGCCCTGAACCGCGGCTTCCGGCATGCCACCGGCGAGATCCTGGCCTACCTGAACGCGGACGATCTGCTCCTGCCGGGCGCGCTCGACTACGTCGCCGCGTTCTTCGAGACGCATCCAGAGGTCGATGCCGTCTACGGCCATCGCGTCCTGATCGACGAGCACGACCGCGAGATCGGCCGCTGGGTGCTGCCGCGGCACGACGACGCGGTGCTGTCGTGGGCGGACTACGTGCCGCAGGAGACGCTGTTCTGGCGGCGCCGCGCCTGGGAAGCCGTCGGCGCCCGCTTCGACGACAGCTTCCAGTTCGCGATGGACTGGGACTTGCTCGTGAGGATGCGCGATGCCGGCGCCAGGTTCGCCAGGGTGCCGCGCTTCCTCGGCGCGTTCCGCGTTCACGCCGCTCAGAAAACGACCGACCGGATGGAGACGATCGGCGCGCGCGAGATGGCACGCATCCGGGAGCGGATTCACGGGCAGGCGGTCGAGTGGTTCGAGATCAACAGGGCCATCCGCGGGTACCTCCGCCGCCACGTCGTGCTCGATCGTCTGTATCGCGCTGGCCTGCTGAGATACTGACGTCCCGTGCGCGCGCCGATACGCCGAAGCGCGGTCCGGTTCGTGGAACGCCGTGATCGACTGATGGAGACACCCCACCCCGTGCCGGTCGGCTTCAGCATCGCGCTGCCCGCTCGCGAACAGGCGGAGTTCATCGACACCGCCCTCTCGAGCATTCGATCGCAGCGCGTGCCGATCGAGCTCGCCGTGCTCGACGCCACCCCTGACGACAGCGTGCAGCGCGTCGTTCGCGCCGCTGCCGTGCCGGTGGCCTACGGCTACCACCGCCGCGACGATGGCCAGGCCGCGGCGATTCAGGAAGGCTGGAATCACACGACCCAGCCGATCGTGGCCTGGCTCTGCGCGGACGACTACTACTTCCCGGACGCGCTCTCGCTCGTCGCGGACGCGTTCGTCGCCGATCCGCAGGTCGACGTCGTCTTCGGCCACGCCGTGCACGTGTCGGCCGCTGGCGCGTTCGTGAGCTATTTCCCTGCCGGGAGCCCCGACCCAGACGAGCTGATTCGAGGCTGCTCGATCAGCCAGCCCGCGTGCTTCGTTCGGCGCAGCGCGATGGAGCGCGTCGGCGGATTGAACGCGCACCTGCACTTCACGATGGACTGGGACTTCTGGATACGGCTGCACCGCGCGGGCTGCCGCTTCCGGTTCCTGGACGCACCGCTCGCGGCCGTGCGCGTGCACCCGGGCACCAAGACCATGAGCGGTGGGTACGCACGGCTGCAGGAGATTGCGGCGCTGCTGAAGGCCCACGGCGTGCCGGCGCGTTCCCGCTGGCGCACGCAGCTCGGCTTTCTGCGGCAGGACATCCGCAGCCGCGGATCGCACCCGCTGCTCCGATCGGGCCTCGAGGCGTTGAAGTCGATGGAAGAGCGGATCCGGCCGTCCGTGCGGTCGACCATTGCCGGTCTCGAGTGCGGCACGAACCGCGTGCACGTCCGCTGCACCGTGCGGCTGCCCTGGTACGCGGCCTCGCCGCCACAGGAGGCTGTCGTCGTGGTCGATCGAGCGCTCGAACTGACGATGAAGGTGAACGAGCGGCCGGTTGCGGTGGAGCCGCTCGGCATCCGGCCAGTACCCGGCCCCGGACCGACAGGCAGCGGCTACGGCTATCGCGCCTTCGTCGACGAACGCACGGGCAGGGACCTGTCGTTCAGCCTGTCAGGATCGGTGGGGCACTGGCGGCTGCTCGGCCTCGCCGTGCACTGACGGTCAACGGCCGGCGACGTTCGGAGCGGTCGCCGCGCTCCGCTGCCGGCTGCGTCGACGCGCGTCCTCACCGATCAGCGGCCGGCGGCATCCGTGACGGTCGCCGCCCTCCGCTGCTGGCGATACCACTCGACGGTCCGTGCCAGACCGTCCTCGAAGCTCGTGCGCGCGCGGAAGCCGAACAAGGCTTCGGCGCGGCTCGTGTCGAGCAGACGCCGCGGCTGACCGTCGGGTTGCGAGGCGTTCCAGACCAGGTCACCGCTGAATCCGGTCAGCCTGGCGATCAGTTGCGCGAGATCGCGGATCGAGATCTCGAATCCGGCGCCGAGGTTCACCGGATCGCTCGTTTCCAAGCGTTCGCTCGCGAGCACGATGCCCTCGGCCGCGTCGTCCACGTACAGGAACTCGCGCGTGGCGCGGCCCGTGCCCCACACCTCGACGGTCCGATCCCCGCGATCGATCGCATCCATGCACTTCTTGATGAGCGCGGGGATCACGTGCGAGGTGCCGGGATCGAAGTTGTCACCCGGCCCATAGAGGTTGACCGGCAGCAGGTAGACGGCGTTGAAACCGTACTCGGCGCGGTACGCCTGCGCCTGCACGAGCAGCGCCTTCTTCGCGATGCCGTAGGGCGCGTTCGTCTCCTCCGGGTAGCCGTTCCACAGCTCCTCTTCCCTGAACGGCACCGGCGTGAACTTCGGGTACGCGCAGATCGTGCCGATCGCGACGAACTTCTCGACGCCCGCGCGCCGTGCGTGCTCCATGAGCAACGCGCCCATCATCATGTTCTCGTAGTAGAAGCGACCTGGATGGCGGCGGTTCGCCCCGATGCCGCCGACGACGGCCGCCAGGTGGATCACGACCTGGGGCGCGTACGTGCGGTACAGCCGGTCGACATCGGCCTCGTGCACCAGATCGAGCTCGGCCTTGCGAACCGCGACGACAGAGGCCGGCGCGCAGCCCGAGGCCACGAGACGGCGCACGACCGCCGATCCAAGGAACCCGGCGCCGCCGGTGACGACGATGCGCTTCTGAGCGAGATCCACGCAGCCTCCGTGCCGGACGTCGCCAGCCATCGCGCGAGGGCACAGGGAGCCGGCGATCGGCGCCGCTGCCCCGCGCGGGGAGGCGCACGCCGACAGCGTGTCCGGAGCCGGCGCTAGGCCGGCACCTGCAGGTCCGGCATGGGCCGGCCGGCGAACAGCTTGCGGCACGGCTTCGCGATGAGGCGTGCCCATTGGGCCGAGCGGGTCACGCGCGCGCTGTCGGTGGCGATGCCGGTGTTCGCGTACATCTGCCGGTAGAGCTTCGAGATCAGCAGGAACATCAACCGCGCCTTGAGCGACTTGACGCACTTCGAGCGTTCCCAGATCTGCGGCAGGCTGTAGAACTTGTCCCACACGCCCTGTGTCCGCTGCCGGATCTCATCGGCCGACATCACCGGGTGCGGCGTGTAGACCTTGGGACGCGATGCCTGCGGAATGAGCCAATGGCGCGTCAGCGGCACGCCGTCGATGCGCGTCGCGTCGTCGGCCATGCTCTTCTCCCATGCGGCGAAGTCCAGCGTGCCGGGAAACGGCGTGAGCATCACGAACTGGGCGAACGTCACGTCGGCGGCCTGCGCGAGCGCGGCCGTGGCGTCGAACGTCGACGGCCTATCGCTCGGCAGCCCGAAGATGAACGAGCCGAGCACGTGCAGCCCGTGCTGCTTGAACATGCGGAGCCTCGCCACGAGCTCGTCGCCGTGGGCGTTGAAGGGCTTGTACACGTCCTTCAGGCCTTCCGCGGTGACCGACTCGATGCCCACGAGCGCGCCCTTGATGTGCGCGCGCCGCATGGCGTCGAGGAAATCGGGGTCCTCCGAGGCCTCCATGGTGATCTGCGTGAAGAACACCGTGTCGTCGGGCAGCTTGGCGAGGCGCTCCATCAGCTCGAACCGCTCGTTGCGGATCTGCGTGAGCTCGTTGAACCGCGTCTTGTCGGCGCGCCGATCGGCCATCTTCAGATCGGCGAGCGGCACCGGATAGAAGTTGTCGTCGGCGAGCGCGATGAATCGGAACCCGCGCTTGCGCAGCTCGACGATCTCCTCGACGACCGCGTCGGTCGTGCGCGGGCGCGGCTTCTGACCGTCCGTGCGCCACACCGAGCAGAAGGAACAGTGCTTCGGGCAGCCGCGGAGCGTCTGGACGGACGCCCACATGTAGCTGCCGTCGGGCATGAGGTCCCACCGCGCCTTCAGGAACTCCCCGCCTTCGACCCGCCCGCCGTCGTAGATGCGTTGCAGCCGGCCGTGCGCGGCGTCATCGAGGATCTGTCCCCAGATCGCGTCCCCGTCGCCCTTGGCGACGGCATGGGCACCGCCGATCTCGTGCGGCTCCTCGGGGAACAGCGTCGCGTGAATGCCGCCGTAGATGACGGTCGCCCCGGCGTTTCTGGCCGCGTTGCCCACTTCGTAGCCGCGCAGCGCGTTGCCGGTGTGGATGCCGATCCCGACGATGTCGCCGGCCTTGATGGTGGAGAGATCGATCTGCTCGAGCGTCTCGTCCACGATGATCGGATCGCCGTACTGTACCGGCGTCGCGGCGGCCAGCACGAAGAGCCATCTCGGCGTGATGACGCCCACGCCGAACGACACATGACTCGGATTGATCAGTTGCACTCGCACGTTCGTACACCTCTCCGGCTGGCCCAATCGTCTGCCGCTGTAGTTCGGACCTCGTGAACGCCAGGGGGCAGTGGCGTCACCACGGCTTGCCGTCAGGTTCGTCGTCAGTGTCAGCAGCGTTCTCCTCGTCGTCCCCCCAGGGCGAGGGTTGAGGACCCGGAACGATCCCGGCGATGTCGGGATCTTCCTCGCCGCGCGCAGCCGGCGTAGCGGCTTTGCGTGCCTTGGCTTCCAGGCGGCGTGCCGCCTTCTGCTGCTGCTTTTCCTGGCGCGCCCGTTCGCGGGCGCGCTTGTTCTGCGTTGGACGGGACTTCTGCACTCACCCTCCGCCGGTTGCCGCTCCTGCCCGTACTCCGGGAGGTCGAGGTGCCTCATAGTAGCGCATGAACGGGCCAATTGGCGTACCGAGCGGCGTCGGGCTATACTGATGATCTCGCGTTAGCCCGCCGCTGACTCGCCAGAGCCGACCGAGCGTTCTCGTTCTCTCTCAGACTTGCAGCAGTTCGTGGAACGGTCCACATGGCTAATCAGGGCTTCGCACGGCGAAGCCCGTCCGCCTCACGCGGATGAGACTCAGAGGGAAAGATGAATCGCAGACTCTACGTTGGCAATCTCTCGTTTTCGACCCAGGAACAGACGCTCGAACAGACCTTCGCGGCCTACGGGCCGGTCGAGTCCGTCCGGCTCGTCCGCGACAAGGCCACGGGCCAGTCGCGCGGGTTCGGCTTCGTGGAAATGGGATCGGACGAGGGAGCGCGCGCCGCAATCGAGCAGCTCAATGAGAGCCAGCTCGAGGGCCGCCGGCTCACCGTGAACGAAGCCCGTCCGCAGGAACCGCGCGGTGACCGGCCGTTCGCCCGGCCGGGCGGCGGCGGTGGCGGCGGCCGCCGGCGGGAACCCCGCTGGTAAGCCTCGAAACCTGACAGAATAGCCCGATGGGGCACGCCTCGTGCCCCATCGGGTTCCTTTTTTCGGCGGCCTCGACCGGCCGCATCAGGAGGCGGGCAATGAAGCCATTCGCGAAGGACAGCCGCGTCACGCAACCGAACTACGGCGCCGGCACGGTGATGTCGTCCGACGAGCGCTACACGGTGATCGAGTTCGACCTCCACGGCCGCCGCCGGTTCATCACCGACAAAGTCACCCTGTCGAAGACCGACGAGCCTGCGCCGGTGAAGCCCGCGAAGACCCGGCGGAAGAAGGCCGCGACCGAGCCCGCCGCCAAGCGATCCTGACGTCGACAGCGCCGGACACCGGCCGCTGACCGACACGGCACCCGGCATCGATCGCCGACCGGCTAAGATGTTGGGCCGTGTCCTCTATTCTCCAGAGCCTCCCGATCGGCCAGAAGGTCGGCATCGCGTTCTCCGGCGGCCTCGATACGAGCGCCGCCATTCACTGGATGCGGCAGAAGGGCGCCATCCCCTATGCCTACACCGCCAACCTCGGCCAGCCCGACGAGCCCGACTACGACGACATCCCGCGGCGGGCGCTCCAGTACGGCGCCGAACTGGCACGGCTGATCGACTGCCGATCCCAGCTCGTCTCTGAAGGCCTCGCGGCGCTCCAGTGCGGGGCGTTCCACATCTCGACGGCCGGCGTGCCCTACTTCAACACCACGCCGATCGGCCGCGCCGTCACCGGCACGCTGCTCGTCGTCGCGATGAAGGAAGACGACGTGCACGTCTGGGGCGACGGCAGCACCTTCAAGGGCAACGACATCGAGCGGTTCTATCGCTACGGTCTGCTCGCCAACCCGAACCTCCGCATCTACAAGCCCTGGCTCGATCAAGCGTTCATCGACGAGCTGGGCGGCCGCAAGGAGATGTCGGAGTACATGGAGCGGGCCGGCTTCGGCTACAAGATGAGCGTCGAGAAGGCGTACTCGACCGATTCGAACCTGCTCGGCGCGACGCACGAAGCCAAGGACCTCGAGCGGCTGAACGCGGGGATCACGATCGTCGAGCCGATCATGGGCGTGGCGTTCTGGAAGGACGAGGTCCGGATCAGGCCCGAGACGGTCACGGTCACGTTCGAGGAGGGCCGGCCCGTCGCGCTGAACGGCATGACGTATCCGGATCTCGTCGCGCTGATGCTGGACGCGAACGCGATCGGCGGCCGCCACGGCCTCGGCATGAGCGATCAGATCGAGAACCGGATCATCGAGGCCAAGAGCCGCGGCATCTACGAGGCGCCCGGCATGGCGCTGCTGTTCATCGCGTACGAGCGCCTCGTCACCGGCATCCACAACGAGGACACGATCGAGCAGTACCGCGAGAACGGCCGCCGCCTCGGCCGCCTGCTCTACCAGGGCCGCTGGTTCGACCCGCAGTCGATGATGCTGCGCGAGACCGCGCAGCGCTGGGTCGCGCGCGCCGTCACGGGCGACGTGACGCTCGAGCTGCGGCGCGGCAACGACTACTCGATTCTCGATACGACCAGCCCGAACCTGACGTACAAGCCGGAGCGGCTGACGATGGAGAAGGGCGAGTCGGTCTTCTCGCCGCAGGACCGCATCGGCCAGCTCACGATGCGCAACCTCGACATCACCGACACGAGGGACAAGCTGCTGGTCTACACGAAGGCCGGCCTGCTCGCCCAGCCGGGCGAGTCGGCGATCCCGCTGCTTCCAGCCGCCGCCAAACCAGAGAAGGCGGACTGATCTCAGCCCTCGCGCAGCGCGACCGCCGGGTCGGTGAGCGACGCGCGGCGCGCGGGCAGCCAGGCGGCCAAGAGCGCGGTCGCCACGAGCACGCCGGCGCCGCCCACGAACGTCGAGAGATCGCGGGCCTGGATCTCGAACAGCATGGTGGCGACGAACCGCGACAGCCAGACGCTGATGGCGGCGCCGGCAACGACGCCCACCGTCAGGATGCTGGCCACGCGCTTCAGCACCATCACGACGATGTCGGCACGATTCGCTCCGAGCGCGATCCGCACGCCGATCTCGGTGCGCTGCGAGCCCACCGCGTGCGACACGACGCCGTAGAGGCCGATGCCGGCCAGGAGCAGCGCGAGCGCGCCGAAGAAGGTGGAGAGCAGCGCGACGAGCCGCTCCTGCACGACCGTGGCCCGGCGAAGCTGATCGAATCGCCGCACGGCGAAGGCCGTCGTCGGGTCCACGGCGTGCAACGCCGAGCTCACGGCGCGCTCGACGGCGGCACGATCGCCCGACGCGACCGCAATCGTCAGCGCCACGGTCGGCCCGATCCGCGCCTGCTGCGAGACCGGCACGTACATCGTGGGCGCGAATCCATCCCGGGGATTGCGGTACACCGCGTCGCTCACGAGCCCGACGACCGTATAGGCCGACGTACGGCCGCCAGGTCCGCCCAACCGGACGACCTGGCCGACAGCGGGCTGGCCCGATAGGAACCGGGTCACGAATGCCTGGTTCACGATGGCGACCGGCTCCTGACCGAGGCGATCGAACCCGGTGAAGTCGCGGCCCGCAAGCAGACGGATGCCGTAAGCGTCGAACCATCCGGGCGAGATCCCGTTCCTCCAGGTCATCTTGCTGCGATCGGGAACCTGCATCTCGCCGACGCCGCTGGTCCAGACCGAGCCGCTGAGCGGCGTCATCAAGGAGACGGCCGCCACCGTCACGCCCGGCACACGCACGGCCGCCTCACGAAAACGCTCCATGAGCGATACGCGTTGATCGGCGGGGATGCGGCTGGGCTGCAGATTCAGCTCGATGACCGTCAGCGGGTCCGGACTGAAACCGAGCGGCACGCGGGCCAGCGCAACGAACGTGCGCAGAAAGAGCCCCGCGCCGACGATGACGACGAGCGACAAGGCAATCTGGAGCACGACGAGCCAGTTGCGCAGCCGGTGCCGCGGATCGCCCGCCACCGACCGCGCGGCATCCTTCAACACGTCGCTGATCCCGATGCGGGTCGAGGCGAGCGCCGGCGCCAGACCGGCGAGCACGGTGGTCAAGACCGTCAGTCCCGTCGCGAAGACCAGGACACGCCAGTCCGCCGCCAAGTCGAGCGACACGGTCTCGCGCCACGTCGAGAACTGCCCGATCAGCAGGCCGCCGGCCCACTGAGCGAACACGAGGCCGAGCGCGGTGCCGGCCGCCGCGAGCAGCGCGCTTTCCACGAGGAGCAGGCGCACGAGGCGCCCGCGGGTGGCGCCGAGCGCCAAGCGAATGCTCAGCTCGCGCTGCCGCGACAGGCCGCGCGCGAGCGTCAGGTGCGCAAGGTTCGCGCACCCGATGAGCAGGACGAGCCCCACGGCGCCGACCAACGCGATGAGCGGCACGCGAAAGCGGTCGCGCAGCGGCGATAGGCCGGTGGCCGCGGGGAGAAGCGTGAAGGGCTCACGCAGGAACAGCTCCCTGAAG
This sequence comes from Acidobacteriota bacterium, assembly GCA_020853395.1. NCBI lineage: Bacteria > Pseudomonadati > Acidobacteriota > Acidobacteriota bacterium. The sequence goes on along the minus strand of JADYYY010000013.1, from coordinate 118,768 downwards.
TCGTCTTGCCGGGGAGGAGCCGTCGACTCACGGATCTGGGGCTGGACACCTCGCAGGAGCGCGTTGGCCGTGTCGACCGTCTGCCCTGGCTTGGTGCGCACCATGATGTCGAGCCACCACGTCGAACGGCGGTCGAGCGAGGACTCATTGCCCGTGATCAATGGTTCGGCGCCGAACGGAATCACGATGTTCCACGCTCGTCCCACCTCGGGTCCGAAGAAGCCTGCCGGCATCACGCCGACGATCGTGAACGGGACCCGCTGCAGCGTGATCGTCCGGCCGATGACGTCGCCGGCGCCGCCGTAGCGCTGCTGCCACAGCCGGTGGCTGATGACCGCGACGGTGCTGTGCGCGCCGCGCCGCTGGTCGTCGCCCTCGCCGAGCGACCGCCCGCGGACCGCGTGGATGCCCAGGACCGCGAACGTGCGCCCGCTCACGTACGCGCCATCGACGGGCTCGACTTCACCGCCGTCCGCCAGATCGAACGTCTGGTTCGACCAGGCGAAGGCGTCCTCGAACAGCTCGGGCGCGCGCAGCCGGATCTGCTCCCAGATGGGATAGGTCCACGAGCCCTCGGAGAGGTAGACGAGGCGCTCCGGGTCTTTCACCGGCAACGGCTTCATGAGAAGGCTGTTGAAGATGGAGAACAGCGCGGTGTTGGCGCCGATGCCCAGCATCAGCGTCAGGACCGCGACCACGGTCAGTCCGGGCGTTCGGCGCAGCGAGCGGCCCGCGGTGCGGATGTCGCGCCCGAGCGCGCGGAGGCTGGCGTCCCAGCTCACGTCGCGCACGTGGTCCTTGACCGCCGCTAGGCTGCCCATCTCGATGCGCGCGGTCCGCACGGCGTCCGAGGCCGTCATCCCGCTCGCCACGTTCTGCTCGATCGCGGCGTCGAGGTACGCCGAGAGCTCGCGGTCCAGATCGTCGTCCACGCGCCGCGGCCTGAAGAGCCGCCCGAGGCCGTCGAGCCACCGGCGCACGAGCGTGGTCATCACAGGTCTCCCGGCGTGGCGCCGAGGATCATCGCGATGGCGGCGGCCTGCGTCTGCCAGTCGCGCGTCTGCGCCTTCAGCCGCGCACGGCCGCGCGGCGTGAGCGCGTACCACTTGGCGCGGCGGTTGTTCTCGGTCGCCCGCCACTCGCCCTTGATCAACCCGTCGCGCTCCAGCCGCCGGAACGCCGGGAACAGCGACCCGGGATTCACCTGGAACGCCTGTTGGCTGATCTGGGTGATGCGGACGCCGATGCCGTAGCCGTGCATCGGCTCGAGGGCGAGCGTCTTCAGGATCAGCATGTCGAGCGTGCCCTGCAGCAGGGCGCTCGGCTTCTCGGTCGGGCTCATGGCGAGGCGCTCCTTCTCGACTGACTCAACTGACTCAACTGACTCAACTGACTCAACTGACTCATCGAGCTCATCGAGCTCATCGAGCTCATCTGACTCATCTGACTCATCGAGCTCATCCAACTCATCACGCTCATCTAGATTGGCTAGTGGAGAATCCACGATACGGCCCTCTCATCTAGATTGTCAAGAGGACGACCAGTGGGGCCGCGTGAGCGCGTCCGGTCGGCCCCGCGCCGCGGTTGGCGGCGTCGACGATGGCGGACTATCTTAGGGAGGCCTCACGACCCATGGCGACCACCGTGCTCGTCCGCGATCTCCGGAAGGCCTACGGCACCACGCGGGCGGCCGACGGCGTGAGCTTCGAGATCGTCGACGGCGAGATCTTCGGCCTCCTCGGCCCGAACGGCGCGGGCAAGACCACGACGATCGAGTGCGTCATCGGGCTGCGGCAGCCCGACAGCGGCCTCATCGAGGTGTGCGGCATCGACGCCCGCCGGCAGCCGCAGGAGATCAAGCAGCGGATCGGCGCGGCGCTCCAGTCCGTCGCGCTGCAGGATCAGATCACGCCGCGCGAGGCGCTCGCCGTGTTCGGTGCGTTCTACCGCCGCCGGCTCGACCCGGCGGCATTGCTCGAACGGTTCGGCCTCACCGCGAAAGCCGACGCCTATTTCTCGACCCTGTCCGGCGGCCAGCGGCAGCGCCTGGCCCTCGCGCTCGCCTTCGTCAACGCCCCGGATCTCGTGTTCCTCGACGAGCCGACCGCCGGGCTGGACGTCGAGGTTCGACGGGAGCTGCGCGGCGAGATCCTCCGCATGAGAGCGGACGGCCACACGGTGCTGCTCACGACCCACGACATCGAGGAGGCCGAGGCCCTCTGCGATCGCATCGCCATCATCGACCACGGCCGCGTCGTCGCGACCGGCACGCCCGGCGATCTCATCGCCCGCTCCACCGGCACCACGGCGGTCACGGTCGTGACGACGTCGCCGGTGCCAGGGGGCGTGCTGACCTCGATTGGCGGCGCGCACGACGTGAACCAGCGTGACGGCCGACTGACGTTCGCGGCCGCGAACGTCACGCGCGCGCTCGCCGACCTCGTGCCGCGCCTGTCGGCCGCCGGAATCGAGATCGTCGAGCTCCACGCCGAGAAGGCCACGCTCGAGGACGTCCTGCTGCAGGTGACCGCCTCGGCGCACGCGGCCACGCAGGCGGAGACGGCCGAGCGATGAGCGCCCTGGCTCGCCAGTTCGCCCTGCACCTTCGGCTCTACTTCCGGAACACGATGGCCATGGTCTACGGCTATCTCTTCCCGACGATCTTCCTGATCGCGTTCTGGACGCTCTATCGGTACGACCAGGTGCCGCTCGTCCGGCACATGGGCGAACTGCTGACCATCACGGTGCTGGGCGGCGCGTGCTTCGGCCTTCCGACGACGATCGTCGGCGAGCGCGAGCGCGGCGTGTGGCGCCGCTATCGTCTCACGCCGGTGCCGACGGCCGCCGTCGTCGCGAGCACAGTGCTGGCCCGCTACGTCCTGCTCTTGACGGCCGGTGCGCTGCAGCTCGTGCTCGCCATGGGCCTCGGCATGCCGTGGCCGCGCCACCCGCTCGATCTGTGGCTGGCGTTCACCTTCGTGTCGTTCGCGTTTCTCGGGCTCGGGCTGGTGATCGCGACGATGGCCGACAACGTCCCGGCCGTGCAGGCGCTCGGTCAGAGCCTGTTCCTGCCGATGCTGATCATCGGCGGCGTGGCGGTGCCGCTCACGAGCCTGCCTCCTTGGGCGGAACACGTGTCGGCGTTCCTGCCGGGCCGTTACGCCGTCGAGGTGATCCAGGCGGCGGTGAGCGGCAGCGGCCTTACCGGAAGCCTGTTCAACCTCGCGGCGCTCCTCGCAATCGGAGTCGCGGGGTGTCTCGCCGGCGGCAAGCTCTTCCGCTGGGATCGAGATCAGCGGTTCGCAGCGTTGCAGGGCAAGGGCTGGCTCGCCGTCGCGCTCGTCGCCTGGATCGGCGTCGGCCTGGCCGCCGAGGCGCGCGGCCGAGCGCGGAGCGTGGCCTCGGCGGTTGCCACGGTCCCGTCGGCCCCGCCGGCTTCTCCTTCGGTGCCGGCGAGCAACGAGCCGGCGGCCGAACCAGAAACGCCCACCGCATCGACGACAACGACAGCCGCGCCGGCCGAGACACCCAAGGCCACGGCGCCGCAGACCACCACGGCGCGGCGCGAGCCGTCCGCGACGCACGCTCCCACGGCGCCTCCTCGACCCGCCGTCGCGAGCCCGCCGGCCGCAACCGCGACGCGAAGCGGCGCGGCGCGGGCTGGTGTTCCGCCCGCGACTCCCGCTGAACCGCTGCCCGCGACGCCGGCTGCCGCGCCGCCAACGCCACCGGTGCCGGCGTCCTGGCAGGCGGTCACCCTCGCCGACATCGATCGCGATCTCACCTTCGATCGGCTGCCCTCCGATCGCAGCGTCGTCACGCCCATCGCGACGAGCGACATGCAGCCCGATCCCGATGTTGCGGACCAGGTCGCGCTCGTCGACGACGCGCTGCTGTCGTGGTCGCCCGGTCTCGTCCCCGATCCGGTCCAACGCGCTCGCAATCTGCTTGGCGTGCTCGGCGTGCACGACGTCGCACAGACGGCGCTCGAGGCGTACCTGCCGCGGATCGTGTTTCGCCAACTGTTGGACGCGTCACCACGCGACGAGTTGATCAAGGTGCTCTACTGGATCGCGCTCCATCCCGAGGGTGGGACGACGCTGACGGCGGAGGACGTCGCGCCGCTGCAGCTCAAGGCGATGCCGCCCGACGACGAGGAGATCCGCAATCGCACGGCAATCTACGCCGTGAAGCTCCTCGGCCGCCTCACGGGACACATCAAATAAGGGCAAAGGGCAGAGGGCAAAGGGCACAGGTCAGGAAGGAACTGACGCTGGCCAATCGTTTTCTTCATCTCGTTTTCTTCATCTCGCGGCAGTGCGGCGTGCGCGACTGGCTGGCGCGTCGCGGGCACGTCGAGTGCGCGCCAAGGCTCCGCGAAGTCGGGTCCTGTCGCGGGACAGCCCGGTGTGGTCCTCGCACGAAGCGCGTCATCGCGGGCGTCGCCTGCGCGCGACGCGACGCGGCCCGTCCAGCGCCCATCCCCGCCTCGGGAGTCTCGAAACGCACGCGTCGCGTGCAACGTCTGCGTCGCCGTGCACGAGTCGGATGGAGATTCCCCGACCGATGTTCTGTTACCGCGCACGACGGCAGGACGTCCCACTGCAGCGCCTCTGTTGCGAGCGGGAGCTGCGACGTACCGGAATGGCTGGTCTGTCATGGACACTCGAGGCGAGGCGTCTGCATCGCGGCAGGCTGCTCGAACTGAGCGAACAGTTGGCCAGCGTCAGTTCCTTCCAGACCTGTGCCCTTTGCCCTTTGCCCTTTGCCCTTTGCCCTTTGCCCTTTGCCCTTTGCCCTTTGCCCTTTGTACATTGTCGCCATGATCCTCGGTCTGGACGTCGGCACGGGCGGCTCGAGGGCCGTGCTCGTCGATCAGCAGGGCGCGATCCTCGCGTCGGCCACGAGGCCGCACGCGCCCTTCACGTCGCCTGGTCCCGCGTGGGCCGAACAGGATCCGGAAGACTGGTGGCACGCGGCTGCCGGCGCTCTCAGGGACGTGCTGGCGGCGGCGAACGTGCGCGCATCGGACATCGCCGGCATCGGCCTGTCAGGACAGATGCACGGCGCCGTGCTCCTCGACGGTCGCGGTGAGGTCATCCGCCCGGCCATCATCTGGTGCGATCAGCGAACGGCCGGCGAATGCCGCTGGCTCCACGACGAGATCGGGCCGGCGCGGCTCCTCGAGCTGACGAGCAACCCCGCGCTCACGAATTTCACGCTGACGAAGCTCCTCTGGGTGCGTCGCAACGAGCCCGATCGCTGGGCGCGCGTGGCGCACGTCCTCCTGCCGAAGGACTACGTCCGCTACCGGCTGAGCGGCGCGTTCGCGACCGATGTCGCGGACGCCTCCGGCACCCTGCTGCTCGACGTGGCAGGCCGCCAGTGGTCCGCCGAGATGCTCGACGCCGTCGAGCTCTCCCGGGCGCTCCTGCCGGACGTCTTTGAATCGCCTGCCGTCACGGCCGCCGTCTCGGCCGACGCTGCGCGCGTGTCAGGCCTCGCGGCCGGGACGCCGATCGTCGCCGGCGCCGGCGATCAGGCGGCGGGCGCCGTCGGGATGGGCATCACGCGGCCGGGCGCCGTGAGCGTGACGATCGGGACGTCGGGCGTCGTGTTCGCGGCGACGGAGCGGCCCGCGCTCGACCGCCGCGGCCGCATTCATACGTTCTGTCACGCCGTGCCTGATCGATGGCACGTGATGGGCGTCACCCAAGCCGCCGGGCTGTCGCTGAGATGGCTGCGTGATCAGTGGTTCGGCGATGCGTCGAGCGGCGAGGCCGCGTACGATCGGATCACCGCCGAAGCCGCCGGCGTACCGCCGGGATCCGACGGCGTTCTCTGGGCACCGTACTTGATGGGCGAGCGTACGCCGCACTGTGACCCCGACGTGCGCGCCGCCCTCGTCGGGTTGGCGGCCACGCACTCGCGCGGTCATGTCGCGCGCGCCGTGCTCGAAGGTGTCGCGTTCAGCCTGAAGGACAGCTTCGCGGTGTTCGAGGAACTTGGGCTGCCGGTGACGACCGTGCGCGTCGGTGGTGGCGGCGCCCGCTCGGCGCTCTGGCGCGACATCCAGGCGACCGTGTACGGCCGTCCGGTCGTCACCGTCGCGGCCGAGGAAGGCGCGGCCTACGGCGCGGCGCTGCTGGCCGGCGTCGGCGCCGGCGCCTGGCCGTCCGTGGACGAGGCCTGCGATCGCGTCGTCCACACGTCGGTCACCACGCCGCCGCTGGGCGATGCCGTCGCCACGATGCGGGGCCAGTACGAACGGTACCGGCGGATCTATCCTGCGCTGCGCAGCATCACGCGGCTCGAGTGACAACGCGAAAGGACTGGCGATGACCGACCCCTACACGCCCCGCCCCGAACACAGGTTCACCTTCGGTCTCTGGACGATCGGCAACGTCGGCCGCGATCCGTTCGGCGACGCCGTTCGTCCGCCACTCGATCCGGTGAGTGCGGCCGCGCTGCTCGGCGAGGTCGGCGCCTGGGGCGTGAACTTCCACGACAACGACCTCGTGCCGATCGACGCCACGCCCGCGGATCGCGATCGGATCGTTCGCGACTTCCGCCGGGCGTGCGAACGGTACGGGCTCGTCGTGCCGATGGCCACGGCCAACCTCTTCACCGATCCGGTCTTCCGAGACGGCGCGTTCACGGCCAACGATCCGGCCGTCCGCGCCTACGCGGTGCAGAAGACGATGCGCGCCATGGATCTCGGCGCCGAGCTCGGCGCGACGATCTTCGTGCTGTGGGGCGGACGCGAAGGCGTCGAAACCGACGCGTGCCGGCGGCCGGACGAGGCCGTCAAACGGCTGCGCGACGCCGTGAACTACCTGTGCGAGTACAGCCGCGATCAGCGGTACGGCTACCGCTTCGCGATGGAGGCGAAACCGAACGAGCCTCGTGGCGACGTCTACATGGCCACGACCGGCAACTACCTGGGCTTCATCGCGACGCTCGCCCATCCCGAGATGGTCGGCGTGAACCCTGAAGTCGCCCACGAGACGATGGCCGGCCTGAACTTCGTCCATGCCGTCGCGCAGGCATGGGAGGCGGGCAAGCTGTTCCACATCGATCTCAACGATCAGGTCAGCGGCCGCTACGATCAGGACTACCGGTTCGGCGCCGCCAACCCCAAGAGCACGTTCTTCCTCGTCAAGTTCCTCCATGACGTGGGCTACGACGGGCCCCGCCACTTCGACGCGCACGCCTATCGGACCGAGGATCACGAGGGCGTGAAGGACTTCGCGCGCGGCTGCATGCGCACGTATCTCATCCTCGAGGAGAAGGCGCGCCGCTGGAACGCCGATCCCGAGATCCAGGCGCTCGTGGCCGGCGCCGAGACGGCCAGCCAGGAGGCACCGTCGGCGCTGCTCTACTCTCGGCCGCACCGTGACGCGCTGCTCGCCCTGGCCTTCGACCGCCGCGTCATGGCGTCGCGACCACTGCAGTACGAGCGGCTCGATCAGTTGACGATGGAGGTGCTGCTCGGCGTAAGGTAGACGGGCATGGCCGCACTCGCGTCGTTCGACATCACGTCCGCGGTCGATCTCCAGGAGGTCGACAATGCGGTCAACCAGGCCCGCAAGGAAGTGGCCCAGCGCTACGATTTCAAGGACTCGAAGTCGTCGATCGACTTCAAGCGGGCCGAGAACGCCCTCGAGCTCGTGTCGGACGACAACTTCCGGATGGAGGCCCTGTGGGAGGTCGTGCTCTCGCGCATGATCAAGCGCGGCGTGCCGGTGAAGAACCTCGAGCCGTCTGACATCGCCCCCATCGGCGGCGGCCTCGTCAAGCGATCCGTGTCGCTGCAGCAGGGTATCCCCAGCGACGCCGCGCGCGACATCGTCAAGTTCCTGAAGGATCAGAAGCTGAAGAAGGTGCAGGTCGCCATTCAGGGCGATCAGCTCCGCGTCTCCTCGCCGTCGAAGGACGAGCTGCAGCAGGCCATGCGGCTGTTGCGCGCGCAGGACTTCGGCGTCGAGCTGCAGTTCGGCAACTATCGCGGCTGAACGGCCTCGCGTGCTGACGTGGCCGCGAGCGGCGCCAGATACGACCGCCGCGCCCTTGCGATCACGCCGGGTTTCCGGACCCGCACGTCGATCGTGTGCAGCGTCCCGTCGAACGCCGGCGGTTGATACGCGAGCAGGTACTGCCGGTGCAGCTCGTCGGCGACGCGCGTGAACGTGGCCGCCAGGTTGTCGGTACTCGAGAGCTCGAAGTAGCCGCCGCCGCTCATGTCCGCGATCTCGCGGAGCCCGGGGTCGGGCTTCGTCGCCACGCACCTGGGGCGGCGCACCTCATCGTCGCGCGGATCGCCCGGGAGGCCCGGAAAGCCGTCGCCGGGCGGCCGCCCGATCGGCGGAGGGAACGGCACGGGCGGCCGGCCAAGCGGGCCTCGTCCGATCGGCCCGCCCGGCCGCCGGCCCGGTCCCATGGGTGGCAGCCGTCCTCCCGGCCGCTGTTCCTCGAAGCGCGGAACACCCGGCATGCCCATCAGGCTGTCGCCGCAGACGTCCGCAAGACCGACGGCGTAGATCATCACGCCCTCGACCTGCGCGCGCCGCTGGACCGTCGAGAACGACACGTTGCCTTCGCCCCATTGCGGCGTGTTGAAGCCGTCGGTGAACACGAGCACGACCTTGCGCCGCGTTTCGCCCGACAGGGCGTCCATCGCCCGCGCCGTCGCGTTCCAGAGCGGCGTCATGCCCGGGCCGACCAGCCGATCCCGCAGGATGCCGGCCAGCACGGCGCGGTCGCTCGTGAATTCCTGCGGATCGATCTGGATGTGATTGCTGAAGCTGCCGACTTTCGCGCGGTCCGTGTCGTCGAGGTGGCCGATGAACTGCCCGGCCGCGTCCCGCACGAGGTCGTTGTTCCGTTCCATGCTCTGGCTGCGGTCGAGCATGACGACGATCGTGATGGGCTGGATCTCGTTGGCGAAGAGCGTCAGCGCCTGCGGGGCGCCGTTGTCGAAGACCTCGAAGTCGCTCTCGACGAGATCCGTGACGAGCCGCCCGCCCGCGTCGACGACCGTGGTGTAGACCGGCACCGAGTTGGCGGCGCCTTGAAACGTGTATTGCTGCCGTGCAGCCGTGAGCACGACGCCGGAAACGGCCAGGCAGAGCACGGCACCCCACGCACGTGACATGACGACCTCGCGCTGGCAGGCGCTCCGCCATTGTCGCATGGGTTCGACGGGGGCGACGGGTACGACGGGTACGATAGGTACGACAGGCGACTGGAACGAGCTGGCGCTGGTCAGCTTCGATCAACTTACGTCGACGGGGACGACAGGTACGACGGGTACGACAGGTACGACAGGTACGACAGGCGACAGGAACGGACTGACGCCGGTCAACTTCGATCAACTTTCGTCGTCGGGTACGACGGGTACGACAGGTACGACCGGTACGACGGGCGACAGGAACGGACTGACGCCGGTCAACCTTTGCTCAGATGGCATTTCTCGGTCCGACGGGCTCGACAGGTGCGACCGGTACGACAGGTACGACAGGTACGACAGGTACGACAGGCACGACAGGCGACAGGAACGAACTGACGTGGGTCGACTTTGCTCGGATGGCGTTTCTCGGTCCGACGGGTACGACAGGTACGACGGCACGACGGGCGACAGGAGCGGACTGACGCGGGTCAACTTCTGCTCAGATGGCGTTCGTCGGTCCGACAGGTACGACGGGCGACAGGAACGAGTTGACGCGGCTCACCTTCGGTCAGCGCTCGTTCGTCGCAGGCGGGGACGACCCTCCGGCCGTGACGCTGGCAGGCGCTCGTAGGCTGCTCCGCGTGGCGTACTCAATGCGTGCTGCGGAGGCGGTGCGGGGCGATTCGTCGCGCCGGTATTCGCCGAAACGCGCTGCCGTTGCGCTTTCAGCTCTGGCACCGACCGGCCGGGTCAATCGCGTGTGGGTCCTCGCCGAAGACCTTGGCGCCCGCGGCCAAATCGATCTCATCGAGGCCTTCACCTCGGCGAATGGCGACGCGTGGCAATGCTTCCCGGCCATGATTCGGCCGAGGGACTTCGTCCGTCCGACACAGAGCGGCAGGGCTCCAACATCATCGTGACTGTGAACCGTGCTCGTCCTGAGATCGCCGTCCACGACGCCAGCACGTCACCGTATGAGCCGACCTCGTCCCGCCACCGTCTCATTGCGCCCTGCTGTCGCGACTGACCGGCGATCGCGGATACGACCCGCTTAGCACCACGCCGACCCACGCGGATCGGGATCATCCTGACGAGTCGGCGCGGCCGGCCCGGCACGCAAGATGAACACCAGCCCCGCCGCCATCGATCTCGTCAGAAGGCCACGACGAACTGAGGCTCGTCCCGTCGTCGATCTATCAGATCTTCAATCGGCGAAACTGTCAGCTCTTCCGCCGGCAGACATCGCTCAGCTCACCTGCGCCGAACCTTGCTTCGCTGGCCTGTGAGATGACTCCTCACGCGGGTCTCTTTCTTCAGTTGGTGGTCACCAATGGCGCGAGGACGAGCGCAAGCCGCCCACCCGCGCATCGCGCAGCACGCCCTCCCCATTGCCCACGGCCGTTCAGCCACGATCGAAGCTGACCAGCGTCAGTTCGTTCCTCTCGCCCGTCGTACCCGACGTACCAGTCGCACCCGTCGTACCCGACGAACGTAAGTTGAACGAAGCTGACAAGCGCCAGCTCGTTCCTCTCGCCTGTCGCACCCATCGCCCAAGTCGCACCCGTCGTCCCGACGAACGTGAGTTGACCGAAGCTGACCAGCGTCAGTCCGTTCCTCTCGCCCGTCGTACCCGCCGTACCAGTCGTACCTGTCGTACCCGACGAAGGATCGAAGCTGACCAGCGTCAGCTCGTTCCTCTCGCCTGTCGTACCCGTCGTACCAGTCGCACCCGTCGTACCCGTACAATCCCCCGATGCCCGCGATCCTGGCCTTCTGTCGGCGCCTCTGGGATGCCGCGGCAGCCGCGGACCGCCGTCTGCTGGCGGCACCTTCGTGGGTGCGCCGGCTCGGATTCACGCTCACGGCCGTGGTGATGATTGGCGTCTCGCTGCCGAACGTCCCGAAAGCGTGGCTCGACCTCGGCCGATGGCCCGGGCTCGGCGGCATCGAGCAGCGCCCCGGCTTCGGCCCCGACACGATCGGCGACGGGTTCACCGCCCGCGCGGTGCTCCACGACCCGAGCGACATGTACACGAAAGCGCGAACCGAGCAAACGCCGCTCGAAGCCGCGACGTGGAGCAAGGAGGCGTCGGCACCGTATCCACCCGCCGCGCTCCTCGCCGAGGCCGGCGCCTACGCGCTCGGAGAGCGTCTGGGCGTCGGCTTCTACGGCGTCATCCTGGCCCTCGCGTGCGTCTTCCTCGTCGCATCCGCGCGGCGCTTCTGGCAGACGCGCTGGTACCTCTTCCCGCTGCTCTACCTCAACTTCTCCTACTTCAGCGAGCGGTTCGTCTACGTCCAGGACAACACGTACCTGATCATGCTGGCCGTGGTGATGATGGCGCTCTACGCGGCGCGCCGCGCACCCGATGCCGCCCACGTGCTGATGGCCTTGGCGATCGCGATCAAGCTGTCGCCGCTGTACTACGCGAAGAACCTTCCAGCGATGCGCCGGGCGACGGCGGCAGCCTTTCTCGGCGTGCTCCTGCTCGGGCTGGTGGCGCCCTATTTCGTGTGGGAGAACTACCTCTACATCTATCGATACGGGAGCGAGCTCAAGGGCGACTGGAACGACGCGATCGGCGCGCTCGTGGTCGCCGCGACGTTCGGCCTGGTGATCGCGTACGTCGACGTCCGGGCAGGATTCGATCTCGAGGATCGCATCGGGTGGGGGCTCGTGCCGTTCGCGATGTTCCTCGGGCTCAAGATGAACGTCGCCCGGCACCTGCTCGTCCTGCTGCTCGTGCCAGACAAGCGGGCGCTCCGGAACGTCGCCGCCGCCGCGGGTCTGGCCGTGCCCGCTCTCCTGCCGTCGATCGCACGCTTCAACGCGGCACTGCCCGTCGCGCTCGTGGTGCTCGCCTTCGGGCTCCTCGGTTATCTCGATCGGATCGGCTGGGCGACCGTGCAGGACGACCTGCGGCATCCTGGCCGGACGCTCCGGCTGATGATGGGCCGTTCCGGTGGCGCGGCGCCGGCCGGCCCTCTCGTGGCGGCCGGTCAGCGTCCGTAATCCGCGGAACGATCGGCCGCTGGCCTCGTCCTCTGCTATAGTCCGCCGCATCCGCCAACCGAACTGCGTTCGCCGGCATGCCGCCGGCCGGCATCGCCGGCCGACAGGCGGAAGGATGGCGGTCCGAGGGTCGCACGGATGACGCGAGACGAAGTGCTCGATCTCATCGGCCGATGGCAGCAGACGCTCGACCGCCGCGATCCGCACGCGTACGCCGCGTTGTACGACGACGATGCGCGGCTCGACAGCCCGATGGCGGGATCGCGCATCGGCAAGGCCGGCGTGACGCGCGTGTTCGACGCCTTCTTCTCGGCGTTCCCCGACGGCGTCTTCACGCCCGAGCCGCCCATCGTCGACATGAACACCGGCCGTGTCGTGGTGGTGGCCTCCGCCCATGGCACGCACACGGGCGAGCTGATGGGCTTGTCTCCGACGGGCAAGACGTTCCGGTTTCCGATCGTGTTCCTGCTCGACGTGCGCGACGGCCTGATCGTGCGCGAACGCCGCGTCTACGACTTCACCGGCCTGCTCGTGCAGATCGGCGTGCTGAAGGCGAAGCCGGTGTGACGCGGCCGCCCGGCGTGACCGGCGGCGACCGCGCCGCCGGCGGTCAATGCGTCAAGCCGTAGATCACGTAGTTGATGCCGAACTTGTAGGCTTCGTTCGTCGGCATCGGGTTGTAGACGTCGGTCGCGGACCACTCCATGTAGTCGCCGATGTCCATGTTGTAGTTGATGACCACGCTCAGCCGCTTGGCGGGATCGTTGTCCTCGTGGATGCCGTAGAACTCGCCGTACAGGCCGGCTTCGCCGAGACGGCCTGGATACGGCACGCGCAGTGACGTGATCTCGAAGAAGCTGTGGAACACCGGATGCGAGACGTCGAGCACGTCGATGCGCGCCTGCGGCAGCACGCGCCGGATCGCTCGCTCGAAGGTCGCCCACTCCGGCTCGAAGTGGAAGTCGTCCACGATGAGGAAGCCGCCCTTCGCGAGGTAGGTCCGCAAGCCGATGACCTCCTCCTCGTTCGGAATCCAGTAGCCCGGCTCGGTGAGGTAGGCGACGGGGAACTTGTGCAGCTCGGGATCGTCGAGCGTGTGCACGTTCGTCGCCTCCACGTGCGGGTCCATCGACGTGAGCGCCTTCAGCATCGTCGACAGGTTGCGCTCCATGGCCGGATAGTCGGCGCTCCAGCTTCCTCCCGATCGGTAGCGGATGCGGACGAACGCGAACCGGCCGTCGTACGGCGCGTTCGGCAGGATCATCGCCCCACGGCCGCCGCCGAAGCGTCCCCACTGCGCGTACAGCACGGCAGGCGCCGCCGCGAGCACGGCCAGCGCGACCGCGAGCCAGACGCGGGCCCGGATGCGGAGCATGGCCTAGCGTCTCACAGAACGGAGGCGGCGCAACACCGTAGAATCCTCCCGTGCTCGCCGACGAACGGACGCGGCTGACCTACCGGTACGAGAGCCTTCGCAGCATCGCGGCCGGCATCGTCGAAACCGCGAGCGGCACCTTCCTGCTGCTCATCGCGGTGCGCTGGTTCGCCGCCGGGCCGGTTGCGAAGGCGTGTGTCGCGGCGGCGTCCGGGCTCGGCTACGTCCTCGCGCCAGCACTGGTGACGCGCGTCGAGGCGGCGCGGACGCCGGTGGCGGCGGCGGCCGCGCGCCTTTCGTTCGCCGGTGCCGCCGCGTTCGCGCTGGCCGCGGTGCTTCCCCTCACCTGGGTGTTCGTGATCGCGAGCATGGTCGCGATCTCCTGCTCCGCCGCGGTGCACCCTCTGCTCACGCAGCTCTACCAGGACAATTACCCGGAGGCGGCGCGCGGCCGGCTGTTCTCGCGCACCATCATGCTGCGCATCGTCACGGCCGTGGTGTTCGGGCTCGGCGCCGGCTGGCTGCTGACCGTGAACATCGAGTACTCGCGCGCGCTCCTCGGCATCTACGCGGCGGCGCTCGGCGGCGCCGGCTGGTGCCTGGCGCGCGTACCGTCGCAGCCGCTGCACCTGTCGGGCGAGCAGCATCCGCTGCGCGCGTTCCGTCATCTGGCCGACGATCGCGTGTTCCGCACCACGCTGATCTCGTGGATGTTCATGGGCTTCGCAAACCTGATGATGCTGCCGATGCGGATCGAGTACCTGGCGAATCCGCAGTACCGGCTCGGGCTGCGCGCGGACGTGATCGCGCTGCTCACGAGCGTCGTGCCCAACGTCGCCCGTCTCGTGATGAGCCCTGTGTGGGGCTGGCTCTTCGACCACGCGAACTTCTTCGTCGTCCGGATGACGCTCAACGTCGGGTTCGCGATCGGCATCGTGTCGTTCTTCACGAGCGACTCGATGACGGGCCTGGTGATCGCCGCGATCACCTACGGCGTGTCGGTGGCCGGCGGCGACGTCGCCTGGACGCTCTGGGTCACGAAGATCGCGCCGCCGAGCCGCGTCGCCGACTACATGGGGGTGCACACGTTCTTCACCGGTGTGCGCGGCCTGCTCGCGCCCGTGGTGGGGTTCGCGCTCCTGACACGCTGGTCGATGACCGCGATGGGATGGCTGTCCGTGGTGCTCATCGCGATCGGCACGCTCGTGCTCGTCCCGGACGCCCGCAAGGGGCTGCCCGAGCGCCGGCACGTGCGTACTCCATCGTCGGACTGAGGCGCTGCTCAGCGCGACGTCGCATCGTCGCGACGTGGCACCCTCGCCTCCGCGCCTATCGTCCGATGACGCTCGACATTTGCTGCCAGATCGTGACGGCGGCCATCGCACCGAAGAGAGCCGTGGCCCACACCAGCGATGCGAGCCGATACGAACGCGGACGGATCTCCACCGGCAGACGCCGCCGGTTGGTCACGATCAACAGGCCTGAGTACACGAACATCATCAGCCCGCCGGTCGAGGCCGAGATGATCAGGAGCACCAGCGGCTGCGTCATGCCCGACAGGAGGACCGTCACGCCGATCGCGACGAGTCCCCAGACCAGGCCGAAGTACAGGCGGCTCTCCGAGAGCGGCGACGCGCTCAGGTAGGTGGACTTGAGGACGTCGGCCGCGAGGCGGCTCGTGTAGTCGATGATCCCCATCGCGGACCCGAAGAGCGAAAACGCGCCGGTGGCCAGAAACAGCACGCCGAACCAGGACCCGACGCTTCCGGCCAGCGCGTCGCGTTCGAGCTGCAGGAACGCGACGCTGTTCGGCAGGCCCGGGTGGCCGAACAGCGTCGAGTGCGCGAGCATCGACGTCAGCGCGATCGTCAGCACCGTCACGAGCACGAAGCTCGACCACTGCTCGACGTTCGCGAAGCGCCACCACGCGCGCCAGCGCGCCATGTTCGACGCCGTGGGCTCGAACCGGTAGCTCACGCGCGCCTCGACGGCCTGCTCCACGCCGGTCACCGGGCTGACCAGCCGCGGCGCGTACTGGCCCATGCCGAAGCCCTTGTCGCGGATCCAGTTGCTCTGGCACAGGTTCTGGCCGCCGCCGGCACCCGCGAACACCATCGCGCCGAAGAGCAGCGGGAACCCGAGCTCGCTCGGAAAGTAGCCGACGTTGATCAGCCCGCCGGGCAGCTCACGCCAGGACTCCGGCTGGATCGCGAAGACCGCGGCCAGCAACGCCAGCGTCACGACCGCCGCGACCTTGACGAAGATCATGCGCTCGAGCGCAACGTACACGACGGGCGCGAACGTCAGCGATATGCCGATGACGACGAGCATGACGACCGCGATGACCTGCGGGCTGCCGCCGAACAGATACGAGCCGAGCGTGGCCGAGCTGAGCGCCCAGCCGGGCCAGAGGTTGGCGAAGTACACCATGATCGCCAGCACCAGCCCCCAGTGGCGCCACAGGCGCGTGAAGCCGGTGATGGCGGTCTCGCCGGTCGCCAGCGTGTACCGCTCGATCTCCATGTTGAGGAAGAACTGCGTGACGACGCCGACGATCGCGCCCCAGAGGAAGACGAGGCCGACGTTCGCCGAGATGTAGGGCCACAGGATGAACTCGCCCGACGAGAGACCGACGCCCGCCGCAACGATGCCGGGGCCGATCACGTGCCACTTGTTCGACGGCAGCGGCGGCAGATCGCGCACGACCGGCTCCGGCCACGCATCGCGCGCGTCGGCCGGCGACGAGGACCCGGCAGCGGTGTTCGTGGCCATGACAGCCGCCAGCCTATGCGCGCTATCCTGACGAGTCAATGACTGGAGGGACGTCATGAAGAAGGCCTTCGCGATGTTGGCGCTGATCGCCGCGGCGACGATGCCGTCGGCAGCGGGCGCACAGGCGCGAGCCGGCGGATTCCACGTGACGAGCGCCGACGTGAAGAACGGGGCGTTCGCCCCGGCGCAGATCTACAACGGCTTCGGCTGCACGGGCGGCAACGTGTCGCCGCAGTTGTCGTGGACGGGGGCGCCGCGCGACACCCGCAGCTTCGTCGTGACGGTCTACGATCCCGACGCGCCCACCGGCTCGGGCTTCTGGCACTGGGTCGTGATCGACATCCCCGCGTCGGTGACGTCGCTTCCCACCGGCGCGAGCCGCGGCAAGCTGCCGGCCGGCGCGATCGAGACACGCACGGATTTCGGCGCCCCAGGCTACGGCGGACCGTGTCCGCCGGCCGGCGACAAGCCGCACCGCTACGTCTTCACCGTCCATGCCCTGAAAGCGGACAGGCTCGATCTGGACGCGCAGGCCAGCGGCGCGCTGGTGGGCTTCAACGTGCACATGAACTCGCTCGGCAGCGCCACGTTCACGGCACGGTACGGGCGGTAGTGCGGTGCAGCGCCCTGCTCGAGGGCCGGCCGCTCCGCCTAGTGCGTCATCGCGTAGAGGAAGGCGTTGACGCCGAACGCATAGCCGCTGGCGGCGAAGGCGTCGAAGTAGCGGCGGTCTTCGCCTTCCCGTTCGAACGCGTCTCCGAAGTCGGTGTTGTGGGTGATCAACACGATCACGTCACCGTGTGAGTTCTCGATCCCGCGCACGTGAACGTCCCGGCTGTCGAACCCGCGCTCCGACGTCTCGAACCCGCTGCCGAACCAGAAGTTGATCGAAGGAATCTGCGGCGCCTTCCGGATGCCGTACGAGATGCTGAACAGCGGATGCGCCGGCGGCAGATCGCGCAGCGGATACTCCGAAGCGGGCAGCACCTTGCGGATCTCCCGTTCGAACACGGCCCACGCGTACTCGCCCCAGAAATCGTCTGCCCAGAGGAAGCCGCCCTTCTGGAGGTACTCGCGCAGCGCGGCGGCATCCTCGTCGCTGAAGAACGCGCCGCCCGGCTCCGTCATCATCACGAACGGACACTTGAAGAGGTTGGGATCGGTCGGCGCCACGATGACGTGGTTGGGCTCGCCGCGGCTGTCGTGGCTGATCGGCGTCTCGGTCAGCTCGCCGAGCCTGAACGGGAAGTTGAGATCCGACTTGGGATAGTCCACCGACCAGCCGCCGCCGTCGCCGTCCCATGACTGGCTGAACGAGAGACGGCAGAACACGAACGCGCCGTCGTACACCCAGGGCGTGCTGATCGTCCATCCGCCTCGCCGTCCGAACCCGCCACGCTGTGCAACGGCTGCCGCGGCCGCCACCATCAGCGCCAGCGCGAGCATCGCCCCGAACCGCACGCGCGAGCGAATCCGGCGTGGCTGCGGACGAGACCGGGCCATGCCTCAGTGTAGTGCGAAGGGGCGCCACGGCTCACCATTCCTGGCCCCCGACCGATGGAATCCTCGAGCCCTCTTACAATGTCCAGGTGTCTACGACGAACTTCCGCGCCTACGGCGCTCTCGACAAGTCCGCCCCGCTCGCTCCGCTCACCATCGAACGCCGTGACCCGACCTCGCGCGACGTCGAGCTCGACGTGCTCTACTGCGGCGTCTGTCATTCGGACCTGCACACCGTCCGCAGCGAATGGACCGGCACGCACTATCCGTGCGTGCCCGGACACGAGATCGTGGGACGTGTGCGCCGCGTCGGCAACGGCGTCACGCGCTTCGTGCCGGGACAACTGTGCGCGGTCGGCGTCATGGTCGACTCGTGCCGCACGTGCCGGAGCTGCCAGGACCGCCTCGAGCAGTACTGCACCGGCGACCCGACGTTCACCTACAACAGCCCGGACGCGCACCTGCCCGGACAGTACACGTACGGCGGCTATTCGCGCGCGCTCGTGGTGGACGAGCACTTCTGCTTCCGCCTGTCCGACGTGCTCGATCCGGCGGCGGCCGCGCCGCTGCTCTGCGCCGGCATCACGGTCTACTCGCCCTTGAAGCACTGGGGCGCCACCGCCGGCACCACCGTCGGGATCGTCGGCCTCGGCGGACTGGGCCACATGGGGGTGAAGTTCTCGCACGCGCTCGGCGCCCACACCGTGCTATTCACGACCTCCCGCGGCAAGCTCGACGACGGGAAACGTCTCGGGGCGGACGACGCGGTGCTCTCGACCGACGCGGTCGCGCTCGACGCGCGCAAGGAGTCGTTCGATCTCATCATCGATACGGTGTCGGCTGCCCACGACCTGAGCACCTACTCGGGCCTGCTCAAGCGCGACGGCGTCCTCGTGCTGGTGGGATTGCCCGACGTCCGGCATCCGGGCCTGGACGCGGCAGCGCTCATCCCGAAGCGCCGATCGATCGCCGGCTCGATGATCGGGAGCGTGGCCGAGACGCAGGAGATGCTCGACTTCTGCGCCGAGCGCCGCATCGCCGCCGACGTCGAGGTGATCCCGATGCACGCCATCAACGACGCGTACGCTCGCATGCTCAGGAGCGACGTCCGCTATCGGTTCGTGGTCGACCTCGGAACGCTCTGAGGAGGAGCCGCCGCCACGGCTGCGGGTCAGTTCGCGTGCCGCTTGCGCTGCTGGAACTTCGCCACCCGCAGGGCGGCTTCGAGATGCTGCGGCTCGACCCGGCCCTTGAACCGCGCGGCCTCGTCGAGGATGAACCGCTTCGCGATGACCTGACCGGTCACGTGCGCCTCGGCCCGGACGTCGACGACGTCGGTCGCCACGAGCTGGCCGGCGAGCCGGCCGAACACGGTGATGTCGTCCGCGAGGATGTCGCCCGTGATGTCGGCGCCCGGCGCGACGACGATGGCGCGCCCCTCGCCGAAGATCTGTCCCTCGACTCTGCCCTCGATGGTGAGGTCGTCGAGCGTCTGCACTTCACCGCGCACGAACAGGGTCTTGCCGATCAACGCCATGATGTGCACATTCTCGCAGACGGCCGAGGCGATCGACATCGCAAAGTCGCGAACGGGTCCGGCCTAGAGCGTCGGGATGTGCAGCCCGCCGCTCACGTCGATGATGCTGCCGGTGGCGAAGCCGAGCTCGCCCGAGACGAGCGCCGCGACGGCGTCGCCGACGTCGGCCGGCGTGCCCCAGCGACGTGCCGGAACGAGACCGCCGGCGATGCGCCGGTCGTAGGCCTCGCGCGCGGCCGCCGTCATGTCGGTCTCGATGATGCCGGGCCGGACTTCGAAGACGGGGATGCCGTGCGGCGCGAGCCGCGCGGCATAGAGCTTCGCGGCCATCGAGAGCCCGGCCTTGCTCACGCAGTACTCGCCTCGATTCAGCGAGACGGTGACGGCCGAGATCGACGTCACGAAGACGACGGCCTGCCTGAGCGAACGGCCGGCGCCGTCCGCCGCGCGCTGGCGCTCCAGCAGGTGCCGCGCGACCTGCTGCGTCAGCAAGTACGGCCCGCGAAGATTGACGTCGATGATCTCGTCGAAGCTGTCTCGAGACGCCTCGAGCAGATCCGCCCGGACGCGCGGCGCGCGGCCGGCGTTGTTGACGAGCACGTCGACGCCGCCGAGTGCGTCGATCGCGCGGGACAGGAGCCGTGTGCGCGCGGCCGCGTCGGCGACGTCGGCGCTGACGTAGAGGACGCGCCGGCCGCCGCGCTCGAGGTCGGCGATCACGTCGGCCACCGCCGCCGGCGGCCGCAGACCGCAGATCGCGAGATCCCAGCCTCGCGCCGCGAGCGCACGAGCCACGCCGAGGCCGATGCCGCGCGTGCCGCCGGTGACGAGCGCGACGGGCCCCGCCATGCGACTACGCGGGGCCGAAGAACGTGAGGTACGGCTGCTGGGTCGCCAGCCGCCGAACGAGCAGGCCAGCCTCCCGCAGGTGATAGTCGCCCCACTGGGTCGATTCGCCGCGCGGCGCCGCGGTGCCAGACGGTGTCGCGTCCCACCCGTTCGGCCGGTGATAGACCGCGTGGAGCAAGAGGCCCTGATGCGTCTTCCCGGTGCTCAGATACGGTCCCGTGTCGTCGAGCAGCGTGGCCAGGATCGCGAGGCCGGCGCGCGCGTAGCGCGTGGCGTGGCCGACCCGTCGATCGAGCACGCGGCCGAGCCGGATGAGCGCCTGCGCCGCGATCGCAGCAGCCGAGCTGTCCACTGGCTCGAGGCCGTTGAGCGGATCCGCAGGGCGGTCCTGCCACCCGTCGAGCCGGAGCAGCCCGGGGGCGCCCGTGTCCCAGTAAGGGACGCCGTCGGCCGCGGTCGCCTGATCGAGATAGTGGTCGGAGGCGGCGCAGGCCGCCTCCGTCATCCAGCCCTCGATCGCGTCTCGGCCACCGCAGCCGTGCAGCGCATCGTCCGGCACGGTGGCGATGAACTCGAGCTGCTCGGCGAACCCGAGCATGGCCCAGGCGAGCCCCCGCGTCCAGGTGCTGAAGGGCGAGTAGCCCTGCTGCGTGCCGGGACCCCGGTAACTGCCGTTCGTCGGATTGAACACCGACTCGTGCGCCACGCGTCCCCGCACGTCGTAGATGTCGCGGCCGCGGCCGTAGTAGACGGCGAACTCGGCGGTCGTGCGCGCGTGCTCGACGAGCCGCTGCAGCAGGCTGACCTTGGCGTCCTGCTCGATCGACAGCTCGTGGCCGAGTTGGTGCGCCAGCGCCAGCGCCCGCAGCGTGCGCATCGTGTCGATGAACAGCGAGTGCGGGCCGCTGAACGAGTAGATGAATCCCGATCCCGGAATGGCGGTCCACCGTGACGCCTGCACGGCGCCGCTGACCTTCAGCGCGAGGGCATACAGGTCGCGCTCGTACCCGTCGACCTCGAAGCGCTGTTCGACGGCCAGCCGCCAGAGCGTGCCGAACGTGCTCACGTTGTTGAAGCCGTGGTCGTGCACGCCCGTGGCCGTCAGGTGCGGCGTCATCCGTTCCAGCGTCCTCGCCCGCCCGAGCTCGAGGAACTCGCGATCGCCGGTGGCGTCGAACTGCAGGAGCGCGGATCCGAACTGGAAGCCCTGCGTCCACTCGGTCCAGCCGCGCGCCGTGTAGCAGCCGCCCATCGTGAAGACGGGTGCGCCTTCCAACGGGAGCCAACTGTCCTCGACGAGCCGGATCTTCCGGGCCGACAGCGCGAACATCCGATCGATGGCGGGCAGCAGGTCCGCGGGGGCGTGGGGCTGGTCGGGGATGCGCATCGGCGGCATCATAGCCGCACCTGCTACGCTACCGATCGCCCGTGCCGTCTGCGCCGCGCTATCCCCGGATGGCGTCCTTCAAGACGCCCGACGCGCTCGCCGCGCACCTGACGTCGTCGGGTATCGCCCTGCCGCTCGATGCCCAGCTCCTTCCGCCGGAGCGGTCGCCCTTCGCGCAGCCGATCGACGTCGCCGGCCGCCGCGTGGCGAACCGGCTCGCCGTGCTGCCGATGGAAGGGTGGGACGGCGAGACCGACGGCCGCCCGTCGGATCTGACGCGCCGCCGCTGGCGGCATTTCGGCGAAAGCGGCGCCGGCATGGTCTGGGGCGGCGAAGCCGTGGCCGTGCGCCATGACGGACGCGCCAACCCGCGGCAGCTCATGCTCACCCGCGACACCGCGGGCGCGATCGGCGCCCTTGCCGCGACGCTGCGCGATGCGCACGCGGCACGCTACGGGCGGGACGCAGCCGATCGGCTCTGCGTCGGCCTGCAGTTGACGCATTCCGGCCGCTTCTCCAGGCCGGATCCCGGCGGCGAGCCGGCACCGCTCGCGGCGTACCGGCATCCCGGGCTGGATCGCCGCACGCCGCATCTGCGTGTGCTCAGCGACGACGAGCTGGATCGGTTGTGCGAGGACGTCGTCGATCGGGCGTACCTCGCGCGCGAGCTGGGCTTCGACTTCGTGGACATCAAGCACTGCCACGGGTACCTCGGGCACGAACTGCTCACGGCGCGGACCCGCGACGGGCGCTACGGCGGCCCGCTCGCGCATCGCCTGCGCTTTCTCCGGAACGTCGCCGAAGGTATCCGAACGGTTGCGCCCGGCCTCGCGATCGGCGTCCGCCTCTCGGCGTTCGACACAGCCCCGTTTCGCGCCGGGGCCGACGGAATCGGCGCGCCGGACACCACCGTCGAGACGCCCGACGACTTCGCGTTCGGGCGAGTCCGTGACGACGACCCGGACGCGATGCTCACCGACGCGCGCGACGTCCTGTCCGCGCTCGACGCGCTCGACATCCGGCTCCTCTGCGTGACCGGCGGCAGTCCGTACTACTGCCCGCACGTGGTCCGGCCGGCGCTCTTTCCGCCGAGCGACGGCTATCTTCCGCCGGAAGATCCGCTGGCAGGCGTCGCCCGGCACGTCGCCGTGACGTGGCATCTGAAGAGGGCCTTTCCGCAGTTCGTGATCGTCGGCAGCGGCTACACGTATCTTCAGGAGTGGCTGCCGCACGTCGCGCAGCGCGCGCTGCGCGAGGGCGGCGTCGACGTCGTGGGCCTCGGCCGGATGATGCTCTCGTATCCCGACTTCCCCGCCGACGTGCTCGCCGGCCGGCCGCTTCGCCGCGGCGCGCTCTGCCGCACCTTCAGCGACTGCACGTCGGGCCCGCGCAACGGGCTCGTGTCCGGCTGCTATCCGCTCGACCCGTTCTACACGGCGCACGCCGATCACGGGCGCCTCGAGCAGGCGAAGGCGTCGTCGCGCCTACCTGGGAGGCGTGGCTGAGAGATCGCGCAGGGTGAACGCTCTGAACTCCGCGGTCTCGTCGAACGACCCGACGCCAACGCGCCCGGACGCGATCGTTCCGTCGATCGCCGACAGCATCGGAATCGGATCGTCGTCGAAGAACACGCGGATGGCCCCGGTCGATCCGCGCCGTTCGAGCCGCACGCGGTGCCATCGCTGATCGGTGAGGCGCGCCGTGCTGGAGGGCGCGTCGATCCGCCGCCGATCGGCATGGTCCACGAGGAAGATGCCGTTGTGCACGCCGTCGGTCTTCGCTGCGAGATGCACGTAGTAGAAGCGCATGGGCGACTCGTAGCCGAAGATCAGGAGCACGTCGCGCACGAGCAGATCGACGGGCGCCGTCGACCGCAGCTCGATGTCGGCGATGAAATCCGTCACGACCGGACTTCGAAAGATGGCCATCGCGCCCGGACGCCGGATCGGCCCGCCGGGCACGCCGGCCTTCTCCAGCGCCAGCATTCCCGGCCTCATCGCCCAGGTGCCGTTTCCGTCGAGGTCCCACTCCGACGACCCGTCGAACTTGGCGGTCATCGCGTGCTGCGCGACGCCGGCCGTTGCGACGACGGCGGCGAGCATGACGAGGAACGTCAGCGGCAGGAGCCGAGCCGGCAGGATCATCTGAGCGTGTCCTTTCGTCTGCGGGAACGGCGACAGCTTACTCCGGCGGCGTCCCCTGCGTGCTCGGTTACACTGTCGGCGGCCGCGCGCGGCGGCGCCACCTGCGCATCCGGAGCAATGACGTCATGGACGTTCGCATCTACCCAACTCGCGACGCGATGAGCCGCGCGGCCGCCGAGCACGCGGCGGCCGCGCTGCAGCGGATCGTGGCCGCGCGCGGGCATGCCACCGTGGTGGCGGCGACCGCCGCGTCCCAGCTCGAGTTCCAGCGTGCGCTGGCGGCCCTCCCCGACGTTCCGTGGCGGCACGTGGAGATCTTCCAGCTCGACGAGTACATCGGTCTGCCGCACGATCATCCCGCCGCGTTCCGGCAACTGCTCGTCGGGAACGTGGTGCGGCCCACCGGCGTCGCCACCGTTCACCTGATCGATGGCATGGACGCCGAGCACTCGCGCGCGGAGCTCAATGCGCTGCTGTCGGCGGCCGACGTGGACCTCGCGTGGCTCGGCATCGGCGAGAACGCTCATCTCGCGTTCAACGACCCGCCCGCCGACTTCTCCACCCCCGATCCCTACATCGTCGTGTCGCTCGACGAGGCGTGCCGCCGGCAGCAGGTGAGCGAAGGCTGGTTTGCGGCGATCGACGACGTGCCGGCGACGGCGGTGTCGATGTCGATCCGGCAGATGCTGCGAGCCCACGAGATCCTCGTGGTCGTGCCGGACGCGCGAAAGGCGGCCGCGGTGAAGGCGACGCTCGAAGGCGAGATCTCGCCCGATGTGCCGGCGTCGATCCTGCGCACGCACCCGAACGTGACGCTCTATCTCGACGACGCGGCCGCTCGCGCGCTCGAGCCCGCGACGCGGGCGCGCCGCGTGTCCTCGTAGCATCGCGTCATGAGCGCACCGCTGTCCCGGCGCCGCTTCGTGCTGACCGCAATCGGCACGGTCGCGGCCGGAACGCGTTCCTCGGCCGCCCGGACCATCACCGCCGCCGACGTGATCGATCGCGTCCGCGGCCAGGTCGGCATGCCGTGGCGCGAAACGAGCGCCGACGGCCTCAAGGCTGGCGATCCGGCGACGACGGTGACGGGCATCGGCGTCGCCGTGCTGCCGACGATCGACGTGCTCCGCCGCGCCGCCGCGGCAGGGCACAACATGATCGTCGCGCTGGGCCCGACGTTCTACGCCGCGAACGACAATCCCGGTGCGCGGGCCCAGGACGCGGTGTACCTCGCCAAGCGCGAGACGATCGATCGCGCGAGGCTGGTGATCTGGCGCGTCAGCGATCACTGGAGCGCGCGGCGCCCGAGCGAGGCGTCGACGGCGCTGGCCGATCTGCTCGGCTGGCGCGGGAGCCCGGTGCCCGGCACCGAACAGGTTTACCGGATTGCCGACACCACGCTGGGCGGCCTCGAAGAGATCGTGCGCCGCCGGCTGGCCCTCCGCGGAGGCGTGCGGCGGGTCGGCCGCGCGACCCTACCCGTTCGCACGGTGTTCGTCAGCGCCGGCGCCACCGACCTGCCCGGCACGCTCGCGAACCTTGGTCGCGCCGACGCGATCCTCGCCGGCGAACCCCGCGAATGGGAGGCCGTGCCGTACGTTCTCGACACCGCGGCGGCAAGCGAGCCCAAGGGGATGATCGCCATTGGCCGCGTCGTCTCGGAAGCGCCGGGCGTGCGCGCCTGCGCCGCGTGGCTGAAGACGATCGTGCCTGACGTGCCGGTCACGCCGTTCGTGCTCGACGATCCGTACTGGAATCCCCTCGCATGACCGCCGCCGACATCGTCGCGCGCATCCGGCAGCAGCTCGCGGCGCAGGGCATCGCGTGGCGTGCCGAGACGGTGGACACGTTCAAAGCCGGCGATCCGGCGACCGAGGTTCGCGGGATCGCGACGACCGGCATGGCGACGTTCGAGCTGCTCCAGCGCGCCGCGGCGGCCGGCAGGAACTTCGTGATCGCGCACGAGCCGACGTTCTACACGCATCTCGATCAGACCGCCGCGCTCGAAGCCAACGGGGTGTACCGGGCCAAGCAGCGCTTCATCGCCGATCACCAGATGGTCGTGTTCCGCTTCCACGATCACGCGCACCTCATCGAGCCGGACCCGCTCGTGGTCGGCTCGGCGCGTGTGCTCGGCCTCGCCGGCCGCGAGTCGCCGACCGAGCCGCGCGTGTACGTCGTTCCGCGGACGTCGCTTCGCGCGCTCGCACGCGACATGGCGGCGCGCGTTGGCGGGCGCGCGCTTCGCGTCTGCGGCGATCCCGCGATGCCCGTCACGCGCATCGCGCTCGGACCAGGCTACGGCGTGCCGGCCCTGACGGCCGACATCGACGTGGCGATCGGCGGCGAGACGCCGGAAGCCGGCGGCAACGCCGAGTACGCGCTCGACGCGATGGCGCTCGGCCGTCCGAAGGCCGTGATCCTGCTCGGCCACATGATGTCGGAGGACTGGGGCATGCAGGAAGTCGCGGCATGGCTGCGGGCTGCCGTGCCGGCCGTGCCGATCGAGTGGATGCCGGCCGGCGAGCCGTTCGCGTGATGCGCCCCGAAGACTGCGGCGGACGCCGCTGATCTGACGCGTCGGCCGTGCGCGGTCCGTCGAGACGACGACCGTCCCTCAGCCGTCGGCGCGTTCACGTCGTCTCACGAGTGCCGCGCGGGCGCCCAGCGCGCGAGGCGACCCGGCAATCCTCGTCGCACGCCCCTGATGAGTTTGATGATCCGGTCGGACCGTCGCGCGCGCCGCTCGTCCCAGGCCAGACCGTACTGCGCGCGCAGCGCGGGCGGCAGCCACGCCGCGGTCAGCTCCCGCTGGGCCCATCCCGCCGGACCGATCGCCCGTACGATCGCGGCGTGGAGCAGCGCGCGAGCCAGCGCATGCGCTTCGCGCCCGACGATGAGATCGCCGGAGGCGAGCATCGCGTCCACCGAATCCGTCACCGCGCGCCAGTCTCGCGGCACCCGCAGGTCGTCGGCACCGAGCGCCACGGCGACCGGCGCGCTCTCGCGGCAGTACTGGTCGCGCTCGCCGGGGGTCAGCGTGCCCACCAGCGCGTCGTACACGCGCACCGTCGTCGCGATGAGCGTGACATGGACCCAGAGCACGAGCGCGGGATCCTCGGCGGAATACCGCGCGTCGGCCGCGAAGCGGCCGACGCGCTCGCCGAGCGTGCCGTGCACGCGCGTGTGGATGTCGCGGATCGTCGCGATGACGCGCGCCTGCTCGTCGGCGTCGCCGAACGTGAGGCCGAGCATCGCGCGCACCGTGTGGTGCAGTCGCCTGATCGGCGCGGTCGGACTGTCGCGGAAGCTGCTGTGACGAGCCACGCCGGCGGCAACGAGCGGGTGCGCGACCTGCATCAGGATGGCGCAGGGCCATCCGAGCAGCACGAGGCGCTCGCCGTTGATCCGGTCGGACACGCGTCCCAACCGGCCCTCTGTCATCGCCACCTCAGTCACGTGTCTCGATCATTGTCCGTCGAATCGGAAGGGCCGGCTGCGCGGCGCGGAGCGTGCAACCGGGCTCGCGGACCGCGTCCGGCACCTGTGTCGCTCGCGGGACGCTCGCACGCCTCGGCACGCCGGGCCTGGACAACACGATGCTATGATCGCCGTCCCGTTCAGACATCGAGGTGCGAGATGGCTCTCCGACCGACCGTTCTGGCCTTCGGATCGACTGCCCGCGTCGTGCTCAGCGCGGTCGCGGCCTTCACCATCGCCGGCGTCCTCGACGCGCGACCGTCGCAGGCTCCCGTGCCGCAGACGGCGCCGACGCCGTGTCCGGCGCCCCGCGGCGGACAGCCGCCCGACGATGGGCGCGTGTGCGATGAACGGGGCGCGATCGTCGGGTACACGAAGCTGGCGGAGATCCCGGGCACTCCCTGGATCATCCATGACAACGCGCGGCCGCGGCCGCGCGTCGTCACGCCAGGCGCGGCTCCGGGCGCTCCGCCGTCGGACGCGATCGTGCTGTTCGACGGCACGGACCTCTCGAAGTGGGCGCAGACGGTCAATGGCCAGCTCGTGGACACGAAATGGCCGATTCACGACGGCTACTTCGAGACCGGCGCCGGATCCGGCTCGATGCGCACCCGCGAAAGCTTCGGCGACGTGCAGTTGCACCTCGAGTTCGCCACGCCGTCGCCGGGCCGCGGCGCGAGCCAGGATCGCGGAAACAGCGGCGTGATCTTCATGGGCCGCTACGAGGTCCAGGTGCTCGACTCGTTCGAGAACCTCACGTACGCTGACGGCCAGGCCGCCGCGATTTACGGCCAGGATCCGCCGCTCGTCAACGCCGCGCGACGTCCCGGCGAGTGGCAGACCTACGACATCGTCTTCGAAGCCCCGCGGTTCAACGGCACGGCGCTCGCGAAACCTGCCTACCTCACGGTCGTCTGGAACGGGGTCGTCGTGCACAATCGGCGCGCCGTCATGGGCCCGACCTCACCGACGCAGACTGTCCATCAGTACGTCCCACACGACGCCGAGCTGCCGCTGACGCTGCAGGACCACGCCCATCCCGTGCGGTACCGCAACGTCTGGATTCGCCGACTGAAGGGGTACGACCTGCAGTAGAAGGGCAGAGAGCCAGTAGAAGGGCAGAGGGCAAAGGGCAGAGGGCAAAGGAAAGAGGGAAAAGGTTAAGAAAGGTTGGGAAGGGCGTCGTTCGTGCAGCGGGTTCGACCTGGCGTGCGTGTGCAGGAAGAATCCTGAGAAGCATGCTGAGGCCGGCGGCGCCGGCCTCAGCGTCTGAAGCGCGACGCGTCGTGCGTCAGAATCGGACGCCCAACGCGCCGTAGATGTTGTTCACGTAGGTCGCGCCGTTGGCGCTGATGTTGAAGCCGCGGTAGTTCGTGAACACCGCCACGAGCCGATAGCCGACCTCGAGGTGGATCTTGCCGGGATCGATCCGGAGCCCGGCGCCGACCGTCGCGATCGGCTCGTCCTGCGATCCGAGCGTGGTGAGCCCGAAGACGTCGCCCAGCGAGATCCCCTCCACCACGATTTTGAGCCGCGGCTTGAGGCGCGCGACGCCGCCGCCGACGCTCAGGAACGGCCGGATCGGCCCGGCTGCCGGGATGATCCGCAGCGTGCCGAGCACGTAGTTGGCCGGCAGCTCGGCGATGGCCTGAACCGGCAGGTCGCGCTCGCGCTGGAGGTCGTTCAGCGCGTCGAGCAGGGTCTTCGACAGGACGTTGTTGAAGTGACCGGCTTCGACATCCACTTCGATGAACGTCAGCCGCAGGCCGAGCGCCGCGCCGAACATCGGCGCACGCTCCGCCGCGTCGGTCACGCCGCCGAGTATCTGGAGGTGCGCGGCAGCCGCCTGCGACCAGGCCCTCGCCGGCATGATGACGCTGATCAGCAGTGCGCAGAACAGAAGCTGTTTGAGCGATGTGCTCACGGGCGGTCTCCTGCCCATGAGGCCAATCAAGTCTCGTGCCGGCACGCGAGCGCCGCACGGCGCCGGTGCAGAGCCGGCGATGCCGCCGTCACGGCTTGGGACGAGCGACAGAACGCCACACCGGGGGCACGGCGGTCTTGTCCCGATCGCCAGCCGGCATGGCCGTGGCCTCGTCGAGCGCGTGCTGCAGCCTGGCGATCTCGGCGTCCCGGCCGGCGACCGCCGCCTCGAACGCCGCGATGGCGGATCGCTGCTCCTCGATGATCGCGAGCCGCTCGGCGGCGGCCTGGTCCAGCCGTGAGGCGCGCTCGTGCGCGGCGGCGGCGGCGCGACGCATCACGTCTGGCGACGGCGGCTCGGTCAGCAGCGCGGCGGCCGCGCGACGTGCGCTCTCCTCGACCGCCTCCGCGCCGAGCAGATCGCGCGTCTCTCCGACGTCGTACCCGAGCGCGCGCAGCACATCGTCTCCAAGCCGATCGAGATACACGGCGCCGAGCGCGTGCCACAGCGGATGGCGCCGCAGCACCTCGGGCCACCGGTGCGCGCGATCGGCCATGGGACGCGTCTGCTGAAACGCCGTGCCGCTGTCGCCGAACCGCCACGGCGCCGACCCGTCGGCGCCGTACTCCACGAGGTCAGGACCCTGGCCGAGATCCAGCCAGCGCGACACCGAGCCGATGACGTCGCCCGGCTGCGAAACCAGCTCTTCGTACCGCACGATGGACGTGTGGTCGTCTCGTTCGGCCATCGCCTTCCGCATCAGGACCGGCGCCGAGAACAGGTCGTGCCAGAACCCCACGATGTCGGCCGCATCCGACGTCCCCACCCATGTGTCGAGCACCGACGCGAGCACGGCCAGCGGATGGCGGATCAACAGCAGGACGCGCGCTTCCGGAAACAGGCGTCGAAGCTCCGGCAGGATGAAGTAGTAGCGGGGCGTCTTGTCGAGCAGCCGCCGCCGGCCCGACACCGCGAGCTCGCGTTCGTAGAGGTGGCCCAGCAGGCGCCTGACCGCCTCCCAGTAGGCCGCCTCGCCTTCCGGCAACTCGCGCAGCAGGTCCATCGTCGCCCTTCGCGCGAGGTCGTGGCCGTATGGCGTCCACAGGCCTTCGCGAAGGGCGAAGCACGGATGCAGGGCAATCCAGCGTTCCGAGCAGGTGTGCACGTCGGGGTGACGCCCGAGCATGCGCTGCAGCAGCGTCGACCCCGCTCGCGGCTGCGAAACGAGCAGGATCAGGCGGCCGGCGATGCCGGACATCGCAGGACGCGGCGCTACTTGCCCGACGCCGCGGCCGGAGCCGGACCCGCCGGTGCCGTCGCGAGCGCGGGCGGCACGCCGTTGGCATCGCGGACCATCTGGGCCAGGTGATTCAAGATCGTCGCCTCGTCGCGTACGGCCGTGATGTACGCGACGCGCAGCAACTGGGCCTTGCGCTGCTGCAGCAGATCGCGGACGCCGTCACGAACGGCCGGCGTGCCCAGCTCGCGCTGGCCGGCCGGCTCGTGCGCGAGCACCTTGATGATCGTGAGCGAACCGCCGCCGGCCACCGTGCTCACGGAGCCGGGCGCCGTCTTCAGCACGACGTCGCGCAACGCCGCCGGCGCGTCGTTGAGCTGCGATCGCGACACGAAGCCGATGTCGCCGCCCTGGGCCACCGACTGGGGATCCTCCGAGTAGTCCATCGCCAGCGCCGCGAAATCCGCGCCCGCGCGCAGCCGCTCGAGCAGCATGTCGAACTTCCGCGTCGCTTCGTCGACAGATCCGGCATCATTGCCCGATCGGTTCCTGAGCTGCGGATCCCGCGCGGGCGTGACGACGATCTGCGCGATGCGGTACTGAGCCTCGGGAAGGTTGAACTGCGCTTTGTTCTGGTTGTAGAACGCGGCAATCTGGTCGTCGGTGATGACGGCCTTGGCGGTGACCTCGCGATCCAACACCTTCTGGACCGACATCTCGCGCCGCAGGCCGTTCCGGAAATCGTCGACGGTCAGGCTGCGCGAGCCGAGCTGCTTCTGGAAGTCCTCGTCGGACATGCCGCGCTTCTGCTCGGCGATCGCCGCCTCGATCTCGCTGTCGGTCGCGGCGACGCCGAGCGTTCGCGCCTTCGCCAGCAGGATGTCCTGGCTGATGAGATCGTCGAGCACGCTCAGCTTCGTCGCCAGCATCTCGTCGTCCGAGAGGGGCGCGGCGTTCGGTTGCGTCGTGCTTCGATACAGCTTCTCCACGTCGTCGCGCGTGATCGTGCGGCCGTCCACCGTGGCCCAGACGTTGGCCGGCGGCGTCCCCGACGGCTGCGACGAGGACCGGCACGCGGAGGACATCGCCACGCCGGCGATGACCATCGCCGCGACCCAGAACCGCGGCCCCTTCATCATTGGCATCTCGCTCTCCCTGAACGAACCCGACGACCCCGATGGCGTCCCGTTCGGATTCCACAGTGTAGCCGACGCTGCGGCTCGGGCGGCTCACCAGCCGGCCACCTCGATGACGTCGCGCCCGGCCGGCCGGCCGTCTTCCATCTCGCCGGCCGTCGCAGCCGCGCCACTTCGGCATCTCGCTCTTCACGATGGCCCGGGTGCGAGAGGTGGCGTCTTCTTCCGGCACGATGGACACGGCTCCCTTCGGAGCGGGCGTCGCGACTCCTCAACGATTCGGGCCGCCCGATAGCCAGCGCAGACGCGCGAAGAGTGGACGACGGCAGCGGATGCCGGACGACGGTCGTTTCTAGCTCCTGTGAGGTTCGGTGGGCGGGGACACGACGGCACAGCACGCACGGGAAGTACCGCGCGTGCTGTGCCGATCCGAGCCGGCGTCCGCTAACGGCCGCGCGGCTCGATCTCGATCTTGTTGATCACCTGCTTGACG
Source organism: Acidobacteriota bacterium (assembly GCA_020853395.1). Classification (NCBI taxonomy): domain Bacteria; kingdom Pseudomonadati; phylum Acidobacteriota; species Acidobacteriota bacterium. The sequence continues at coordinate 86,752 of JADYYY010000013.1, read as the reverse complement.
TTCGGCACGCCGGCGACGGTCTTCTCGGCCTGGCGGCGTGCGGCGTCGGTCGCAACGTCGCCCGTCAGCGTCACGACGCCGGCCGTGGCGTCCACGCTCACGTCGTCGTGCAGCCCGGCGTTGCGAAGCGCCGCCGAGGCGTTGCTCTCGATGCCGTTGTCGATGTCGGCGATCGTCGACTTCGCCTCGCTCTCCATGCCGGCCGGCAGCACCTTGATTTCGTTCGCGATGATCTGGCCCGGCGCCGCGGTCTTCGCGATCGTCTCGGCACGCTGCTTGTCGGCCTCGGTCGGCACGCTGCCGCTCAGCGTCACGACACCCTTGTCGCGATCCTGATTGGTAGAGACGTCCTCGAGCTGCGCCTGATCGAGCGAGTGACGGACGGAGTCCACGACATCCGCGTTCCTCCCGTTGGTGCCAGCGGCTTCATTGGACGCCTGGCAGCCGGCGAGACACACGGCCATCACGCACGTAGCCAATGCGAGCTTCATGTCTCTCTCCACCTCTGTGCGAATACGCGCGGCAACATCGCCGCGGGAATCCGGTCCACCGGACGGTGGACCGGCGCGCAGCCTGCGCTGCCGGGCTGTTGTGCAGGAAGCATGCCCGTCCAACCTCGGTCTTGCCGCCGACGACGCCCTTCCGGGCGCCAAGAGCAGGCCCGCCGCCTGCCCATGATGTGCAGGTCGAGGCCGCCAACGCCCGGATCGGGGCGCCGGCAAGACCCTGGGCCGGCGGTTCGGGCGGCGTTGTAGGATCGTCGGCGTGCAACAGCTCGGACGTGCGTTTCCCGCGGCAGCCCTCGCCGCTTTGCTCCCCCTGACGTCCTGGGCCCAGGCTGCCGCCGGGTCCTCCTCGACCGCGCCTCGGCCAGCCGACCGCGCCGGTGCCGCGGCCGTCGCCGCCGCAGTGCGCGCCGGCACGCCTCCCGTCATCGACGGCAAGCTGGACGATGCGGCGTGGGCAGCCGCGCCGGCCATCGACACGTTCACGCAGCGCGATCCCCAGGAAGGGATGCCGGTCAGCGAACGGACCGAAGTGCGAATCGCGTACGACGCGGAGGCGGTGTACATCGCGGGCCGCTTCTTCGATCGCAGTCCGATCACCACGAGGCTCGGCCGGCGCGACATGGCGACGTCGTCGTCGGACTGGTTCAGCATCGGCATCGACAGCTTCTACGATCGGCGCACCGCATTCGTGTTCGAGGTCAACCCGTCGGGCGTGCGGCGCGACTCGATCATCGCCGGCCGCAGCGACACCGGCGATCTCGCGTGGGACGCGGTGTGGGACGCGGCGACGAGCATCGACGAGAACGGATGGACGGCGGAGATTCGCGTCCCGTTCAGCCAGCTCGGCTTTGCGCCGGCCGAGGAGCAGACGTGGGGTCTGCAGCTCGCGCGCATCATCAACCGCCGTCAGGAAGAAGCGTGGTTCGCCTTCACGCCCAAGTCGGGGCAGGCGGGCGTGCCCGCCTACGGCGATCTCACGGGTCTGCGCGGCGTGGAGCCGGGGCGGCGCCTCGAGCTGCTGCCGTACGCCGTCGGCACCAGCCGCCGCGCCGGCGCGCCGGGTGCGCTCGCCGGCGATCGCGAGCTGGCCATGAACGCGGGCCTCGATTCGCGCTACCGGCTCACGTCCAACCTGACGCTCACGGCGACGGCCAACCCGGACTTCGGACAGGTCGAAGTGGACCCGGCGGTCATCAACCTCTCGGCGTTCGAGACGCGCTACCAGGAGCGCCGGCCGTTCTTCGTCGAGGGTGCGAACGCGTTCAAGTTCGGCGGCGCCGTCGGCGGGCCGAGCGCCGAAGCCGCTGGCGTGCTGTACTCGCGGCGTCTTGGACGCGCGCCGCAGTTGCCGCTCGCCAACGCAGCCGACGTGCCCGACACCGCCACGATCCTCGGGGCCGTCAAGCTCTCCGGCAAGACGGCCAGCGGCTGGAACGTCGGCCTGCTCGAAGCGGTCACCGGATCCGAGTTCGGTGAGTACCGCGACGGCAACGGCCTGTCGCAGCGCGCGATGGTCGAACCGCGCACCAACTACTTCATCGGCCGCACGAGCCGCGATCTTCGGCGCGGCCAGAGCAACATCGGCGGCATCGTCACGGCCGCCAACCGCGATCTCGCAGGCGATCCGCGGGCGGATGGTCTGCGCGCCGAGGCGTACACCGCCGGCCTCGACTTCATCCACGAGTGGGCGAACCGGAGCTGGGTCGTCTCCGGCTTCTTGGTCGGCAGCCACGTCGGCGGCAGCGATGCCGCCATTGGCGCCACCCAGCGCTCCTCCACCCGCTACCTGCAGCGGCCGGACGCGAAGCGTCTCACGTACGACGCCACGCGGACGTCGCTCAACGGCGTGGCCGCGTCGGTGAACATGCGCAAGACCGCCGGCCTCCACTGGACGACCGACAGTTGGCTCCAGACGATGTCGCCGGGCTACGAGATCAACGACGTCGGCTTCCAGCAGCGTGCCGATCGCCGCGCGTTCGGCCAGGGCGTGACGTACAGCGAGCGCCGGCCGGGCCGCATCTGGCGCGACTGGCGCTCGACGACCTACGTGAACCGCGCGAAGAACTTCGACGGCAACGTGATCGACTACTTCTACTGGACGTCGCTGACGCTCACGCACCTGAGCTACTGGCAGCTCACGACGAGCTACTGGTACGAGCCCAAGCGGACCGACGATCGGCTCACCCGCGGCGGCCCGCTCGCGATGCGGCCGACGACGTGGCGCTACAACGCGTCGCTGCGCTCCGACCCGCGCAAGGCGATCACCGGCACCGCGGCGTTCGCGCTCGTGGCCGACTACGCGGGCAGCGACAACCGGACGACCAGCCTGAGCCTCGACGTCCGCACGTCGCCGCGCTGGAACCTCTCGTTCGGGCCGGAGCTCGTGCAGAACCGGCAGCACGCGCAGTACGTCACCGCCATCAGAGACCCGGAGATGGTCTCCACGTTCGGCACGCGGTACATCTTCGCGCCCCTCGACCAGCGGCAGTTCAGCATCATCACGCGCCTGAACTACACCTTCACGCCGAACCTCACGCTCGAGATCTACGCCCAGCCCCTCGTCTCGCACGGCGACTACGGCCTGCCGAAGGAGTTCCAGTCGCCGTCGGGCTACAGCTTCAAGACGTACGGCGAGGACGTCGGGACGATCGTCCGCGACGGCGGCAGGTACGTCGTCGACCCTGACGCCGGCGGGCCCGCGGCGCCGTTCACCGTGGCCGACCGGACGTTCACGACCCGATCGCTCCGCGGCAACGCCGTGCTGCGCTGGGAGTACCGGCCAGGCAGCACGTTGTACCTCGTGTGGCAGCAGGATCGGTTGAACGAGGCCGCGATGTCCGACTTCTCGGTCGGCCGCGGCTTCGGCTCCCTCTTCGACGGACGCGCGAACAACGTCGTCGTGCTGAAGTGGAGCTACTGGCTGAACCCGTAGCCGCGCCCGAGACCCATCTCGAGCGCCACGGCCGGCGCCGGATCCTCCCGCCGGCACCTGCGGTAGGATGTGCCTTCCCCTCCCGCCGCGGCGGCAGCACCGCTCGCCCGCGGGGCTGCGGGTCGCGTGCCAGCGGGTGAGGCCCCGTGAGCGTGGACCAGCGATCCGGCGACTCGACCAGCGCCACGCACGCCAGCCCTGAGGTAGCCGGCGCCCGGCGGCACGCCGCCTTCCTCGACGACCTGCGGGCCGCGCTGGTACACCTCCGCGATCAGGACCGGCTGCTCGACTACGCGCTGAACGCGCTCCGCGAGCACCTGCTCGTCGATCGCGCGGCGTTCGGTGCGATGACGCCCGACGGCCGCACCGTGACGATTCAGCATCAGAGCCCGAAGGCGCCGCCCTGGCTCGTCGGCTCGTATCCGACGAGCGAGCTGCTCGTCTTCGATCGGCTGGACGAGATCGTCGGCGCGAAGAGCACGGTCGTCTCGGACGTCTCGCGCGATCGCCGCACGGCCGGGCGCGTCGCACGGCTGAACGCGCTCGGCGTCGCGGCGTTCATCGTCGAGCCGCTCCTGGCCGACGACGGCGTGACGGTACTCTTGGCGGTGGGCTCGGCACAGCCGCGGGAGTGGCGCCGCGACGAGATCCATCTGCTGCACGACGTCGCGGGGCACCTGTATCCGGCCGTGGAGCGCGCGCGGGCGGAACGCGCGCTGCGCATCAGCGAGACGGAGTTCCGCTCCATCTTCGAGCTGTCGGCCGCCGGCGCCGCCCAGACGAACCCGCAGACCGGTCGTTTCATCCGCGTGAACCGGAAGCTGTGCGAGATGACCGGGTACACGGACGCCGAGCTGCTGCAGAAGACGTTCTCCGACATCACGCATCCCGACGACCGGCAGCGGGACGTCGACGCCGTCCAGCGCGTGCTCGCAGAGCGTGCGCCCGGCTGGCAGCACGAGAAGCGCTACATGCGCAAGGACGGCACGGTGCGCTGGGTCCTCGTGACCGGCACGGTGCTGCCCGCGGTGGGCGGCAAGCCTCCGCTCGCCGTGGCGATCATCCAGGACATCCACGACCGCAAGCAGGCGGAAGACGCCCTGCGCGCGGCCAACGAAGAGCTGCGCGAAGCCGACCGCCGCAAGGACGAGTTCCTGGCGATGCTCGCGCACGAGCTCCGCAACCCGCTGGCGCCGCTGCGCACGGCCCTGGCGATCCTGCAGTCCCACACGCCGGCCGACGAAGCGCTCCGGCGCTGCCACGACGTCATCGGCCGGCAGGTTTCGCAGATGGCGCGGCTGCTCGACGACCTGCTCGACGTCTCCCGGCTCTCACGCGGCAAGCTCATGCTGCGCCGCGGGCCGGTGCTGCTCCAGGACGTGCTCGACGCCGCGATCGAGACGAGCCGACCGTTGATCCAGCAGCACGGACACGCGCTCACCGTGCGATACGCCGAGGAGCCGATCCTGCTCGACGCCGACGCCACGCGGCTGACGCAGGTCTTCGGCAATCTCCTGAACAACGCCGCCAACTACACCGAGTCCGGCGGCCATCTGGAGGTCACGGCCGAACGCGACCGCGACATGGCGTGCATCGAAGTGCGCGACAACGGCATCGGCATTCCGGCCGAGATGATCGATCGCGTGTTCGAGCTGTTCACGCAGGCGTCCACGCCAGGACGAGGCGCAGGCGGCCTCGGCATCGGCCTGGCGCTGGCGCGCCGGCTGGTCGAGATGCACGCGGGCACGATCCACGCGACGAGCGAGGGGATCGGCCGCGGCAGCACCTTCGTCGTGCACCTGCCGGTCGTCGCGGGGCGCTCGACTCCCCGCACCGCCGACACGGGCCAGCCGGACGGCGCCCGCCTGTCGCGCCGCGTGCTCGTGGCCGACGACAACACGGACGCCGCCGAGATGGTCGGGCTGCTGCTCGAAAGCGCGGGCTGCACCGTGCGGCTGGCCTTCGGCGGCCATGCCGCGGTGCGCGAAGCCGAGGCGTTTCGTCCGGAAGTCGTGCTGCTCGACATCGGCATGCCGGACCTCGACGGCTACGAGGTGTGCCGGCGGATCCGGCGGCAACCGGGCGGATCGACCATGACGATCGTCGCGCTCACCGGGTGGGGCCAGGACGAGGATCGGCGCCGCAGCGCGCTGGCCGGCTTCGACCATCACGTCGTCAAACCGGTGGCGCCGGCAGTCTTGATCGACATCGTCCGCGATCGCCCGCACCGGCTGGTCTGACGCCGCGCGCGATCAACGCACGCGGTACGACACGGACATCCCTTCGCTCGACGGCGAGACAATCGTCGTGAAGAGACGCGCGTCGTGCTGGATGGCCTCGAGAAACGGCTCCATCTCGCTCTTCTTGTTGACGACGTTGTGCGCCACGAACAGACCGCCGGGCGCAAGGCGCGGCATCACGAGCGCGAGGAACTTGACGTAGTCCGGCTTCCAGGCGTCGAGGAACACGAAGTCGAACGTGCCGGGCAGCTTCGGAATCTCCGCGAACGCGTCCCCCTGGACGTTGCGGACGACGTCGTCGAGCCCGGCGCGCGCGACGTTCGCGGCGCCCTCCTTCGCCCGTACCGGGTCGTATTCGATCGAGACGACGCGCCCGCCGGTTTCACGCGCGGCGAGCCCGAGCCAGATCGCGCTGTACCCGCTCGCGCCGCCGATCTCCAGAATCGAACGTGCATCGGACGACGCGACGAGCATGCGCAGGAATCGGCCATCCTCCTCGGACACGGCGAGCTGACCCTCGTCGGCGCTTCTGATGTCGGCCAGAACGGCCTCGATGGCCGGCGTCAGGGTGCCGCGGACGCCCGGCGTCCGAGCGGCGCCGCCCCCGGAGTCCGGCGCCTGGACGGCGCACCCGGAGACGACGAGCAGCCACACGCTGAAGGGCAAGGCGGCGAAGCGCATGACCGATGGTACTTCGAGACGCTCAGCGGCACGCCCCCGCCGGTTCTGGACTATGCTCGGCGCGTCAGGCGCGTGCGTTCACCGAGGGTTCGGGAGAAGCGCACCGGCCGGCCGATGGAGGAAGCGATGACGCGTCGAGAATTCCTGTCGAGCGCCACGGCGGCAGCCGCGGCGCCAGTCGTGTTCGCCCGGCGTGCCGGCGCGCAGCGCGCCGCCGCCGATCCAGCGAAGCTCGCGCGGCTCGCGATCATGAGCCTCACGTTCGGCCCCGTGCTGAAGAGTCCGACGGCACCGGACGATCCGAAACGCACGCTCGACATCATGGACCTCGGCGAGATGTTCGCCGACCGGTTCGGCGTCCACAACGTCGAGCTCCAGCACTCGTATCTGCTCTCGACCGACGACGCGTACCTCGCCGCCTTCCGCACGAAGCTCGAGCGCACGAAGTCGCGCGTCTCGAACGTCAACCTCGAGCTGGGCGGCGCGATGACGATCTCGGCCGACACGCAGGTGGGACGATGGCAGGCGGTCGATCTGACGCGGCGATGGATCGATCACTGCGTGACGCTGGGATGCCCGCGCATCATGATCAACCAGGGCCAGCTCACCGAACAGAACCGGGCGATCGCGATCGCGACCTTGAAGTCGATGAGCGACTACGGCAAGGCCAAGGGCGTGAAGGTCTCGCTGGAACCTCGCGGCGCTGGCGGCGGGACACCGGCCGCGCCCCCGCCGTTCGTCCTGCTCACGGACGTGATCGAGGCCGCCGGCGCGTACGCCAACGTGGACCTTGCCAACTTCGGCGATCAGCCGGCGCAGCATGCGGGCATGCGCGCGATGTTCCCCTTCACGGTCGGCAACACGCACATGCGGCTCGTGCCCGCGCGCTACGACCTGCCGATCGCCCTGCGGATGATGCGCGAGGAGTTCAAGTACACCGGCATCTACTCGATCGAACAGGGCATCCCGGCCGGCCCCGATCCCTACGCGAGCATCGACGAGGTCAGAGGCGTCGTGCTCGAGCACATGTGAGCGCGTCAGCTCGAGAGCTCCCTCACCCTCGGCGCCACCTTCGTGCCGAACAGCTCGAGGCTTCTGAGGAGCTGTTCGTGCGGCAGCGTGCCGCTGCTGTACTTCAGGTCGAAGCGCGACAGCCCGAGAGCGCGCACGGTGCCGGCGATCTTGCGTGCGACCGTCTCGGGCGATCCGACGCACAGCGCACCGCTGGGCCCGGCCTCCCGCTCGAAGTGCGCGCGCGTCACCGGCGCCCAGCCGCGCTCGGCACCGATGCGCGACATCATCTGCTCGTAGTGCGGCCAGATCTGCGCTTTCGCGTCCTCGTCGGTGTCGGCCACGTGGCCGGGCGAGTGTACGGCGATCGGCAGGTCGGGCTGCTCGAACTGATCCAGCGCCTGCCGATAGAGCGTCGCGTACGGCAGGAAGCGCTCCGGGTCGCCCCCGATGATCGCGAGCGTCAGCGGCAGACCGTGCCGCGCGGCGCGGAGGACCGAGTCGGGACTGCCGCCGACGCCCACCCACGCGCGAAGCCGCCCGCTCTCGATTGGCGCGTACACCGTCTGGTTCTCGAGCGTCGTCGTCCATGACGTCCCGCGCCAAGTGACCGGCGTGCCCTGCAGCAGCGCCGTGAACAGCGCGAGCTTCTCCTCGAACAGTTGCTCGTAGTGCGACAGGTCGTAGCCGAACAGCGGATAGGACTCGGTGAACGATCCGCGGCCGAGAATCACCTCGGCCCGTCCGTTCGACAGCGCGTTGAGCGTCGAGAACCGCTCGAAGACGCGCACGGGATCGTCGGTGCTCAGCACGGTCACGGCCGAGCCGAGCAGGATACTGGACGTCTTCGTCGCGATCGCGGCGAGCACGACCTCGGGCGCCGACACCGCGAAGTCGGGGCGATGATGCTCGCCGACACCGAAGGCCTCGATCCCGACCTGTTCGGCCAGCACGGCTTCCGCGACGACGTTGCGCAGGACCTGCGCCTGCGACAGCCGCCGCCCCTCGGCGTCGACCGTCACGTCGCCGAAGGTATCGACACCGATGACGAGAGACATCTTCAGGGCAAAGGGCAGAGGGCAAAGGGCAGAGGTAAAGGGGAAAGGGGAAAGGAAGGGCAAAGGAGAAAAGGGCGAAATTCTACCGGCCCTTATCCCTTCGTCCCTTCACCTTTGCCCTCTGCCCTTTGCCCTCTGCCCTCTGCCCTGCTTCGGTCAGGCCAGTGCGGCTTTGGCGAACTCGACGCAGTTGCGGACTTCGGCGACGGCGTCGGAGCCGGCGGGGACCGGGTACTCGAGCTCGATCGTCGCGGGGAACGTCCACTTGTTCCGCTTGAGCGTCTGGAGGATTTCCTTGATCTGCCCGTCGCCCCGGCCGAACGGCACCGTCAGCGAGCAGTGCTCGGGCAGCGTTCGATCCTTCAGGTGGAAGCTCATGATCTTCGCGTGGTGCTTCTGCAGGAACTGGATCGGGCTGCCGCCGACGTTGCCCGCGGCGACGTAGTGGCCGAGATCCACGTTGATGCGGTTCCAGTCGGAGATCTGCATCGCCCGATCGAACGCCGTCATCGTCCCCTGCCCGTGCGTGTGGTACGCGGCGTAGACCTTGTGCTTCTGCGCGAAGCCGGCGATTCGCTTGAGGAGCGCATCCGCATCGGGTCCGGCCGGCAGTTCCATCGTGAGGTGGGAAGCGCCGAGCGTGGAGGCGATGCTGAAGATGTAGTCGTACTCGGCATCCGTCGTCTGCATGTTCTTCTGGATGCCGTCGGGCTTGTAGGCGTAGACGGTGATGCCGGCGTCGTTGAGCATCTTCCGCGCCTGCTTCACCTTGTCCATCGACGCGGACAACCGCCATTTCCTGAGCTCGTCGGCCGCGGCCTGCTGCGCGGCGATCTGCTCGGGTGAGGGCATCGCCCGTCCGCCGCCGCCGGCGCGGCCACCGCCACCACCTTCGCGCCCCTGATTGGGCGTGCACTGCGGCATCGTGCCGGCCATCAACTGCTCGTACGGCGTGGGGCCCGCCGGCGCCGCCGCGGCACCCCGCGCGCCACCCGGTCCGCCTGGCCCGCCCGGCCGGCCCGCGCCACCGCCGCGGTTCGGCGCGGGACGGCCGAGGAAGTTCTCGATCGGCCCGTCCATGAGCTCGACGGCGTTGATGCCGCTCCCGAGGATGTACCTGATCGTCGCTTCGAGGCTCTGATCGTCCATCGAGCGATAGCTGTAGGTGATGACGCCGATCTGCACGCCGCTGAAGCGGGAGTTCGGCTTCGTCTGCGCGAACACCTCGCCGAAGAGCCGCCGTTCCATCAGGGCCGCCGGCAGGCTCGCCAGCGCCAGTTTCCCGAACTCTCGTCGCGTAACACTCATGACCAAGCCTCCCGCCGTCGCGGCGTGCGATTGGATGACCCAGGTATAACGCCGATGCAGGCCAGAACGTTACACGAATTCAGGCCCCGCGGATCGTCCCATCCGCGGGCGATCCGCCGGATGCGGCGAGGCGGACGAGCCTGGCCCGGGCCCTGACGATCTCCCGTTTGACCTGCAGCAGCATCTCGGCGAAGAGGTCCCACCCCTGCCGCCGGGCTTGGTCGATCTTGCCCTTGAGCCGCCAGATGGCCGACCGTCGCAGCTCGCGAACCTCTGCGTCAATCCCCTGCAGCCGATCGTGGATCGCCGCGATACGCCGCTCGATGCGCTGGACGTCGGCTTCCGGGCCGTCCCCGGTCACCGCCTCCGGACTGCTCACCCAGGTGCTGAGGATCAACCGCAGACGGTCTTCGTCGCGCTCGGCGTACGCCCGGTTGGCCTCGGCCATCAGCGAGTGGCGGCGGCAGCGCGCCAGCTCGTCGAGCGCGAGGTCGGGATGGACTGCTTTCGCCACGTCGCGGAACATGCGCTTCAGATCGACGGACGGTGCCGCCGGGTTCGCGCACGAATCGGCCGACGCGGTCTCGCTCGGATCCGCGGTCTCGCCGTCGGCCTCCTGCGGTGAGGGCGGGGGCCGAAGGCCGGCCCGGACCTCGGCGGCGATCACCGCCGCCTCGAGCTCGCTGAGCTCGCGGTACAGCACGCCGATCTCGCTCAAATAGCGCGTCTGCAGATGGTGCAGCTCGATCTTGAGGCGGGCCAGCTCGCGCTCCCGCTCGGCGAGGCGCGCCTCGAGATCGGACAGCCGCGCGCGCTCCGCCTCCAGCTCGGACGTTCGGAGGACGAGCGAGGACATGGAGAGATGATAGAAGAAACCGGCGCGGCCGGTGCTCTATGCTGTGGGGTTGGATGACGAAGCGAACGGCCCGTTGAATGGCGCGTACGACACGATCCGCGTGCTGGCCGACCGCCGAGCAGGACGCGCTGCTCCGCGCCGCGCTCCTCGACGGCGACGACGCCCGTGCGGCATGGCGAACATGGGAACGGACGGCGGGCTTCCCCGAGATCGACGAAGGCTCGGTGCGGCTGCTGCCGCTCGTCTATCGCAACCTGACGCGGCTCGGCGTCAGCTCGCCGCTCACGGCCGAGCTCAAGGGCGTGCATCGCCGCAGTTGGTACAAGAACCAGGTGCTCTTCGAGGAGGTCGCGCGCGTGCTATCGGCCCTCCATGGCGCCGGCATCCTGACCGTGCTGCTGAAGGGCGTCCCGCTCGCGCTCACGTGCTACCCGGACGAAGCCTGCCGGCCGATGGCGGATGTCGACGTGCTCGTCAGGCCGACCGATACCGGACCGGCGCTGCGTGTGCTCCGCGCGGCGGGCTGGCAGCCGTCCACCGACCCGCCGGCCTGGCCGGCCGAGCCTCGCAACGCCTGGACCTTCGTCGATCGCGAGGCGCGGCAGCTCGATCTGCACTGGCGCGTGTTCCGCGTCGGCTACGCATCCGATGATGAGCTGTGGGCGGCGGCCGAGGCGCTCGAGGTGCGCGGCGTGCGGACGCTCGCGCTCTGCCCGACCGACCAACTGCTCCACGTCATCGCGCACGGCATCGTCTGGAATCCCGTGCCGTCGATCCGCTGGATCGCCGATGCCACCCTGCTCGTCCGCGCGCGCGGGCCGGCGATCGACTGGGACCGGCTGCTCGCGGAAGGCCAGCGCCGCGGCCTCCTGCTGACGCTGGAGCGCGGCCTGCGCTATCTCGCCGATCGCACGCAGGTGCCGGTGCCGACAGCCGTGCTCGATCGCCTGGGGGCGCGACCATCCGGCCGGCGCGAGCGCGCCGCGCTCTGGGCGCAGATGCAGCCGGGCGTGACCGCCGGCATGCTGCGCATCTGGTTCGACTACACCGCGTACGAACGCGGCCGCGGCGCGCACGCCGGTCCGCTTCGGTTCCTTCGGTACTTGAGCGCGTTCTGGAAAGCCGAAAGCCCGCGCAGCGTGCCGGCCATGATCCTCGACCGCATCCGCCATCGGCTGCAGTAGGCGCGCGCGATCGCCTCGAGCATGCAGCCGCCGGCCCCTCTCGCACCGGAGTCCCCACCTGCTCGGCTCCGCGTCCTGATCGACGCCGCGCCGCTCGGCTTCGGCGTCACGCCGGGCATCGGGCGCGCCGGCATCTTTCGAGCGACCGAGGGCTTCGTGCTCGAAGCGCTGCGGCACACCGATCTCGAGATCGACGTCGGCGCGCTCGAGGCCTATCTCGCCGAGATCCAACTGCGACGATACGATCGCCTCAACGGCGGCGCGCTCGCGGGCCGGCGCGTCTCGTTCTGGCGGCATCCCACCGTCGAGCGGGAGGACACGACGTCGCTCGTCGATCGCATCGCCGGCCTGGGCGAGGCCGCCCCTGCGGCCGCGAAGCTCATGGCCGAGCTGGCGCTCACCAACCGGCTCGCGCGCCCTGCCGATCGAACGACGACCTACGACGTCTATCACTCGCTGCGCCCGCCGCTCGCCGCGAGGACGCGCGTGAGCGCCCGCGCGCGGGCGCTCACCGTGCACGACGTCGTCCCGCTCATGTTCCCCGAGTGGTGCGACGAGCGCGCCGGCGGGTGGATGCGCGCGGCGCTCGCCAGCCTCGACCGCGATCGCGACTGGATCATCTGCTACTCGCGGCAGGTCCAGCTCGACACCGCCGAGCACGCCGGCATCGATCCGTCGCGCATGTTCGTGGTTCCGCTGGCGGCCGATTCCGCGATCTTCCACCCGGTCCGCGATCCGACACGTCTGGCCGACGTTCGCCGCCGCTACGGGCTCGGCGACCGGCCGTACCTGCTGAGCCTCGGCACGATCGAACCGCGGAAGAACCTGGCGCACCTCGTCCGGTGTGTCGCGCGGCTCGTCGAACAGCCGGGCCACGCCGACCTCCAGCTCGTGCTCGTCGGCGCGATGGGATGGAAGACGCAGCCGATCATGGACGCGCTGGCCTCGGCCGCGATCCGCGATCGCCTCCACGTCACCGGCTTCGTCGCCGACGCCGATCTCGCGCCGCTCTACGCGGGCGCCGACGTCTTCGTCTATCCCTCCCACTACGAAGGCTTCGGACTGCCCGTGCTCGAGGCGATGCAGTGCGGCGTCCCGGTCGTGACGACGACGGGCGGCGCGTTGCCGGAAGTCGCGGGCGACGCCGCGCTGCTCGTCGATCCAGCCGATGCGGACGGCCTCGTGGACGCCATCACGGCCGCGCGACGAAACGCCGCGCTCGCGGCGCGGGGCGTGGAACGTGCCGGACACTTCCGCTGGGCTCGGTCCGTGGGCTTGACGGTCGATGCGTATCGCGCGATGCTTGCGCGATCGTGACGCCAGCGCCGCGCCACGTGAAGGAGACCCAGCACGCGATGTCGCGCTATGCCGTGCGGGCCGATCACACGGCCGAACAACTCATCGACGGCGAGGCCGTCGTCATCAACTTCGAGACGTATCACTACTACGGGCTGAACCAGACCGCGACCGCGGTCTGGGCGCTCCTCAAGGACGGCGGGCGTGAACGCGACGAGCTGGCCGCGGCCCTCGCCGCGGCGCTCGACGCGCCGGCGACCGCCGTCAGCGCGGACGTCGCCGCCCTGTTGGACGCGCTCGTCGCCGAAGGGCTGATCGAGACCACCACGATCGCGGCGACCGCGCCGGCGACGATCGCCATCGACGGTCCCTACGTCTCGCCGCACATGGAGAAACACGGCAAGCTGGATCAACTGATGCTCAGCGGGGAGTGAACACATCATGGTCGCGGCGACTCCATCCGCCCGCTCCGATGGCCGTCCCCTGGACGACCGCGTCGCCAGACGCCTCGCCGCCATGGAGCTGCAGCTCGCGCACGCGAATCGTCACCTCGCGTACTTCCATGGGCTGACGATGCTGCCGGTGCTCCGGGAAGGCGACGAGGTGCGGCTGGAGCCGGTCGCGTGGCGTGACGTCCGCGTCGGCGACGTCGTGACCTACCGCTTCGAAGACAAGTTCCCGACGCGGCGCGTCGTCGCCATCGATCGCCGCCGCGGCCGGTTCGTCATCATGGGCGACAGCATCCCCGGCCGGCGCGAGTATCTCGTCCCGTTCGAGGACGTGCTGGCGCGCGTCGTCGGCCGTCGCCGCGATGATGTGTGGCTCGCGACGTCGTCGTGGTCGTGGCGGTGGCACACGATCGGGGTGCTCTGGCGCGACCACATCCGCCGGGCAGCGTGGCTGGCGGCACCGCGCGCGCTGTGGATTCGCGCGCGCCGGTATCTCTGAGGTGTCCTGGCCAGCCGTCCGTTTCGGCTCGTTCGCTCTTGCGCTCGCGAACACGGGGCCGTTCTGGGAAGGGGCGATGCTGCGCCGCTTCCGATCGCTGCCGCGCATCTGGCCCGGCGTCGCGCCAGACGTGATCCTGCGCGTCGACACCCGTCCCGACGCGCAGCCGGACGTGCGCCGCGGCGATGCGCTGGCGATCGTGCGACGCGGGACGTGCGTGCACGTGACCTGCGACCTGATGTCACTCGATGCGGACCTGGCGGAGCGGCCGATCCAGGCGACGCTGACGCTCCATGCGCCAGGGTGGTCGGATGCCGATCTCGAACACGGCTTCGCCATGTTCGTGCACAAGCTGCTGCAACTCTGCGAGGTCGTTCGCCTGCACGGCGCCGCGGTCGACATCGACGGACGGACACACGTCCTGCTGGGTGACAAGGGCGCCGGCAAGTCCACGACCAGCCTGGCGCTCGGACAGGCCGGCGGCGCGGTCCTCGCCGACGACCAGATCGTCGTGCGTCGCCGCGCCGGCCGCATCGTCGTGAGCGGCTGCGACAGCAACATCCGGCTGACCGAAGAGAGCGAACGCCACCTGTTGCCGGCTCCGCTCGATGCGGCTCCCCAGGACTTCGCCGGCACGCTGAAGAAAGAGGTCACACTCGAAGGGCTCGTGCCGGTGATCCCCTACCAGGACCGGCATGCCGATCGCGTGTACTTCCCGCGCGTTGGCCGGCGGTTCGACGCTCGGCCGGTCACCGGACGTGAGGCAGCGATCAGGATCCTCGATGCCATCGCCCCGGCGCACAGCTTCGCCGGCCCCGCCGACCGGTGGGATCTGCTCCGGTTGGTGACCGCTTTCGTGGCTCCGGCGCAGTGCTTCGACGTGGCGTTGAGCCCGAATCTCGGCGAACTCGATCAGTTCGTGGCCTTCGTGCGGTCGTGACGCCGCCGACCATCCACCTTCATGGGCCGCTCGACGCGTTGTCGGCGTTCAGCGCCATCAACCGGCAATGGCACCAGGCGCTGAGCGCACGTGGCGACGTCGAGCTGCTCGACGAGGGAAGCGATGCGGACGTCGGCATCCACCACGACTTCTCCGTCCGGTTCGGCGACGAGACGCCGCGGGGCCGCCATCGGATCGCCGTCCGGCCGTGGGACTTCGGCCCTTATCCGCGGCGATGGGTGGACGTGCTGTCGTCGCAGTACGACGAGCTGTGGGTGCAGTCGACCTGGACGATGGAGAACGCGGTGGCCGGGGGCGTCGATCCCGCTCGCGTGCGCCGCATACCGCTCGGCATCGATCCGCAGGTCGTCCGGCCCGATGGCCCGCGGGCGGACCTCGGCGTGGGCGACGCGTTCGTCTTCGCGTTCGTGGGGGCTGCCGTCCGGCGCAAGGGCATCGATCTGCTGCTCGACGCGTACACGCGCGCGTTCGGGCCGGGCGACGCCGTCGCGCTGGTCGTGAAGGATCACACGCGCGACGTCTTCTATCGGGACCAGTCCTACGCGGACGCCATCCGATCGGCGGCACGCGCCCCTGGTGTCGCGCCCATTCGATACATCGACGCGTACATGCCGGCGGCGGATCTCGCCGCGCTGTTCCGGCGTGCCGACGCCGTCGTGCTGCCCTATCGCGGCGAAGGGTTCGCCTGCACCGTGCTCGAGGCGATGGCCTGCGGCACGCCGGTCGTGATCCCGGCGTTCGGCGCGTGCCTCGACTACTGCGACGCAACGACGGGCGTGCTGGTCGCCACGCGCGAAGTGAACCTGCCGCTCGGCCGTTCGATCCGCACGAACAGCCTCGGCTTCGAGGAGCACGTCGAGCGCGTGCGCTTCTGTGAAACGCCGGTGGATCGGCTGGCCGACGCCCTGCGCGCCGTCTTCGAGATGCCGCCGGCCGAGCGCGCGGCGATGGGACGCGCCGCCGCTGAACGCGCGCGCGCCTGGACTTGGCAAGCGTCGGCCGAGGCGATCGCCGCGCGCGTCAAGGCGCTCACTCGCTGACTGCTGCCGCCGAATGCCGGCGCCGACTCCGGCCACGTCCGGTGCGCGCGCACCAGCGGAGTTGTCGGGTCCGCAGAGATCACGCCCTGTC
This sequence comes from Acidobacteriota bacterium, assembly GCA_020853395.1. Lineage (NCBI taxonomy): Bacteria > Pseudomonadati > Acidobacteriota > Acidobacteriota bacterium. The sequence goes on along the minus strand of JADYYY010000013.1, from coordinate 70,637 downwards.
GGGACACAAGAGCGGCCTGATCGACTCTCGACGTCGTCGCTGAGGCTGATTCACCGACTGATCGGCTCACATGGTGCGAGGATCGCCTCGACGACCGGCCTGCCGCGCATGGCCGCCCGGCGGGCAGCCTCGGGACGACGGCTCACGGGTTCGATACCATCTGACCATGCGGCTGCAGGCCACTCGTGCGTTGACCATCGCGATGGCGATCTCGGCAATGGGATGCAACCTGGACGGCGGCAACGAGCCCCGCGTCCCGCCGGCGGCGGTGCCGGCATGGTCCGCGGATGCCGTTCGCGCATGGCGCGAGAAACACGAAGCGGACTACACGCGCGAGTACGCCAGCATCGCCGGCCTGCATCCGCTGAAGAACGGGATCAATACGGCGGGCAGTGCCGCGGGTCACGACGTCGTGCTGCCGGCATCGGCGCCGGCGCGGCTCGGCCGGTTCGTGCTCGCCGGCACGACCGTTCGCTTCGAACCGGCACCCGGCGTGGTGGTCTCGCTCGAGTCGACGAGGCCCGATGCACCGGTGAGCGAACAGCCAGTCACCGGGCCAGTTGCCCTCAAAGACGACGGCACGCCCGGCATGGACGAGCTCGTGCTGGGCAGCGTCCGCCTCGTCGTGCACGTGAGCGGCGAATCGCGCGGCATCCGTGTGCGCGATCCCAATGGGCCGCTCGCCAAAGGCTTTCTCGGCTTCACGTGGTTCGACATCGACCCGGCGTTCAGGGTCGTCGGCCGGTTCGTCCCGGATGCCGAGCCTCGGAAGCTCAAGGTCATGAACACCTATGGCGACGTCGACGAGTACACGACCGAAGGCGTCGTCGAGTTCACGTGGGACGGTCAACCCGTCCGCCTGCGGCCGTTCACGACGCGGCCGAAGCGGTTGTACTTCGTGTTCCGTGACGCGTCGAGCGGCAAGGAGACGTACGAGGCCGCGCGGTTCCTGTACGCGGACCTTGGCGACGATGGATCGGTCGCGCTGGACTTCAACATGGCGTACAACCCGCCCTGCGCGTTCAATCCGTACACCACCTGTCCGATTCCGCTCGCGGAGAACCGCCTGGCGGTGAAGATTCTTGCCGGCGAGAAGGCGTATCCGGCGAAAGTCGTGCTGCCGGAGACCGGCCGGTAGCGGTCGCCGGACCGTCGGATACCGCACGGTCCCGCCCGCGCGGCATGGGTCAGGCATCATAATCGGGACTCGTCCCCAGCCGAGATCCTGGAGGCGAGATGACGTCGCATACCGTTGGCTATTTCGTCGGCAGCCTGGCCCGCGGCTCGATCAACCGCAAGCTCGCGCACGCGCTCGTGCGCCTGGCGCCCGAATCGCTCGTCATGACGGAGATCGCGTTCGGCGATCTGCCGCTCTACAGCTACGACTACGACGCCGACTTCCCGCCTGCGGCCCGGCGCTTCAAGGCGGCGATCGCGTCGGTGGACGCGGTGCTGTTCGTCACGCCCGAGTACAACCGGTCGATCCCGGGCGCGCTCAAGAACGCGATCGACTGGGCGAGCCGCCCGTACGGCCAGAACTCGTTCACGAGGAAGCCGTCGGCGATCATCGGCGCCTCGCCCGGCCGGATCGGCACCGCCGTGGCGCAGCAGCACCTGCGCAGCATCCTCGCCTTCTGCAACTCGCCGCTGATGAACTCGTTCGAGGCGTACATCCAGTTCGAGCGCGGGCTGATCACCGACGACGGCGACGTGACGAACGAGAGCACGCGCGAGTTCCTGCGCACCTTCATGACCGAGCTGCAGGGCTTCATCACGCGGGTCTACACGGCGCTGCCGCGGACGACGTGAGCGCCGTGCGGATGGGCCGTCGAGGCCACGGCATATGATGACTGTCGTGACCGGCGCACCGCAGATTGATGCCGCGCGGCCGGACGCCGGCGGGCTCGAGCCAGCCGACGCTGTCCAGGCCAGCGTGATCGTCGAGCACGTCTCGTTCGCGTTCGGCGACCACCGGGTGCTGCAGGACGTGAGCTTCTCCGTCCGGCGCGGCAGCATGCTGTTCCTGCTCGGGCCGAGCGGCAGCGGCAAGTCCGTGCTGCTCAAGCTGCTGCTCGGCCTGTACCGGCCGGACTCTGGCGCCATCACGGTCAACGGTCACCGCATCGATCGGATGACGGAGCGCGAGCTGCTCGCGGTGCGGCGCGACATCGGGATGGTCTTCCAGGAGAACGCGCTGTTCGACTCGCTGACGGTGAACGAGAACGTCGGCTACCGCCTGTACGAAGAGACCGACATGCCGCTCGCCGAGGCGCGCGCGCGGGTCGAGGAGGTGCTCGGCTTCGTCGGACTCGGCGAGTACATCGAGCGCCTGCCGTCGGAGCTGTCGGGCGGGCAGCGCCGCCGCGTCGGACTCGCGCGGGGCATGGCGACGAAGCCGAGCCTGCTGCTCTTCGACGATCCGACGACCGGGCTCGACCCGCTCACCGCCGCGACGGTGGACAACGAGATCGTCAAGCTGCGCGACCTCGAACGCGTGACCGCGATCGTCGCCACCCATCAGATCCGCGACGCGTTCTACATCGCCACCCACGAAGCCGTACGGCGTGGCGATGCGATCGAGATCGTCCAGGTGGACAACCCGAAGACCGCCGACTTCATCCTGCTGAACGACGGGCGGATCCATTTCGAGGGTCATGCCGCCGAGATCCTCGCGTCGGACGATCCCTACGTGAGGGAGTTCCTGTACAACACGCTGCCGCCGTGGTGACGGCCGCGGCCGTCAGCGCAGCGTCCCGTCGTCGCTCGCGGGTTCCGCGCCGGGATGCGATGGGCCCGCGCTCCTGGCGGCCGGGACGGCCGGCCAGTCGGATCGCCATGCGTCGGTCGCGCGCGCGCCGGCGTAGTCGAGGCGGACGGGCATGCGGCTCAGCCGCCTGAACAGGCGGACGTCGGCGCGAATCGGCCACCAGTCGTACAGGAACACCTCGAGCGGCCGCCACATCGCGACCCAGCCGCCGATGAGGAAGCCTTCGCGGAGCACGTCGGCGAGCCGCGATTCGCCGAACGAGTCCGCCAGCACGTCGCCGGCCGCCGTCGATGCCGCGAGGAAGCACAGGGCGATGACCAGGCTGATGCGGCCGCGACGGAACAGGTCGCGGAGCCGGCGTTGCGCCTCGATCGCGCGCTGATGGAAGTACTCGTGGACGGCGTCGCGCAGCAGCGCGGCCTCGTCGGCGAGCCCGGCGCCGCGCTCGAGGTGCACGCGAAGCGCCAGCGCGGCGTCGTGCGGGTAGTCTCGCGCCCAGTCGACGATGAACTCCTCGGCGCGCGGGTCGAGATCGCGCTCGCGGAACGGCGACGGATCGATCGCGTTGAAGAGCTGCCGCAGCTCGCCGACGCGTACCTCGATGACCTTCGCCTCCGGCGGCAGCGCGTCGCCGGCCGCCACCGACGTCTCGGGCATGATTCGCTCCGTCACGCCGGCAGCGGCGCCGGCTCCGGCCGCGCCGTCGGCCGCGGCAAACCGGCTGCCGCATAGATCTCGGCTTCGTCCAGGCTCTCGTGCTCGAGCAGCTCGGCGACGATGGCGTCGAGCTTGCCGCGGTGCTCGCGCAGCAGGCGCCGCGCCTCGCCGTAGCACTCGTCGGTGATGCGGCGCACCTCGTCGTCCACGACGTCGAGCAGGCCGTCCGACACGCCCGCCATCCGCGGATCGCCGTCGGCCGGCAGCACGGAGAGCGTGCCGATCCGCGGCGACATGCCCCATCGCCCGACCATCGCCCGCGCGACGCGCGTCACCATCTCGAGGTCGTTCTCGGCGCCGGTGCTCACCACGTCGAACACCTCCTGCTCGGCCGCCATGCCGCCGAGCGCGCCGATGATCTTGCCGCGCAGGTAGTTCGCGTCGAACCCGTAGCGATCGGCGTCCGGCGTCGACACCGTCACGCCGAGCGCGCGGCCGCGCGGGATGATCGACACCTTGCGCACCGGATCGGCGCCGGGCTGCAGCATGCCGAGGAGCGCGTGCCCAGCCTCGTGGTACGCGGTCCGGCGCCGCTGGTCCTCGGGAATCACGACGTTGCGCGCCGTGCCGAGCTGCACTTTCTCGAGCGCGTCGATCAGCTCGCGCTGGTGCACCGCGTCGAGCTGCCGGCGCGCCGCGAGCAGCGCGGCCTCGTTCACGAGGTTCGCGAGGTCGGCACCGGTCATGCCGGGCGTCGCCGACGCGAGCCGGTCGAGGTCGACGTCGGCCGCGAGCGGCACCCGGCGCGTGTGCACCTTCAGGATCTCGACGCGCCCCTTGTGGTCGGGCGGATGGATGATGATCTGCCGGTCGAATCGCCCGGGCCGGAGCAGCGCCGGATCGAGCACGTCCGGCCGGTTCGTCGCCGCGAGCACGACCACGCCTTCATGGCCGGAGAAGCCGTCCATCTCGGTCAGGATCTGGTTGAGCGTCTGCTCGCGCTCGTCATGGCCGCCGAACGCCCGCGCGCCACCGCGCGCGCGGCCGATCGTGTCGATCTCGTCGATGAAGACGATGGCGGGGGCGACCTTGCGCGCCTCGGCGAACAGCTCGCGCACGCGGCTCGCCCCGACGCCGACGATCATCTCGATGAACTCGCTCGCGCTCGCGCTGAAGAACGGCACTTTCGCCTCGCCCGCCGTCGCGCGTGCGAGCAGCGTCTTGCCGGTGCCGGGCGCGCCGGCGAGCAGCACGCCCTTCGGCGCCCGCGCGCCGAGCCGCTCGTACCGGCCGGGATCCTTCAGGAAGTCCACGATCTCGTTGATCTCGGCTTCGACTTCGTCGATCCCGGCGACGTCGGCGAACGTCACGCGCACGCTCTCGGGATCGACGCGCTTCTGCCGGCCGCTGCCGATCATCCCGCCGAGCGCGCCCTGCTGCCGGCGGAACATCCAGACGTAGAAACCGACCAGCAGGAGCAGCGGCGCGAGCGAGATGAGCAGGTTGGTGAGCAGGCCGCGCTGCTGCACGAGCGGCGTGGCGCGCACGATCGCGGTGCCGTCCGACAGCTCGGCCAGCAGGTCGTCGCCAGCAAACGTCGGACGCTCCGTGGTGAACTGCTGGTAGGTGCCCGCCGTCTGTCCCGGAATCGGCGCGGGCTTCTTCAACTGGCCCTCGATCGAGTCGCCGCGCGCGAAGACCTCGGCAACGTTCTTGCCCACGACCTGCGCCTTGAACTCGGTGTACGGCACGAGCGTCGGACCCGACAGCCGATCCTGGATCGTCAGGACGCCGAACACGATCGCGTAGCCGACGATCCAGATCGCCGCGATCCGCATCCAGCGCGGCCGCTGAGGTGACGGTGGCCCGGCGGGATTCGGCAGCCCTTCGGTGCGCCACGGCCGCGGGGCGGGCGGCTGGGCCGGCTGCGGCGGCGGGACGACGGGAGGACGATCGCGTCCGGGATTCGACGCTGCCTGTTGGGCTTGCCCGGCCATCGTGCCTCCTCTGTGGCGACGCGCGCGCGTGACGACGCCTCCGCGAACGCCTGGGATAACATCGCTGAAGATGGCGTGCCGCCTCTCTCCACGGAGCGTCGCGTGACTGGGCGTGAGACCAACGCGCCCGACCCGAGGTCACACGGGCGCACTCGTGGCATCGACCACGCCACGTCGAGGCGGAACCAGGAGCCGACCACGTGCCCACCGCCGCGAGCGAGCCGCCAGCTTCGAGTATTGCGTACCGCCAACAGATCGATGACGTCGTCGCCTCGCTGAGCACGGATCGCGACCGCGGGCTCTCCGACGAAGAGGCGCGCGCGCGGCTCGATCGCGACGGGCGCAACGAGCTGGCCGCCGAGCGGCCCACGCCCGCGTGGCGCCGCTTCCTCGCCCAGTTCCAGGATGTCCTCGTCGTGCTGCTGCTCGCCGCGACCGCGGTGTCGACGGTGCTCTGGGTCTACGAGCGCGATGCCGCCCTCCCCTACGAGGCGCTGGCGATCCTGGCCGTCGTCATCCTCAACGCCACGATGAGCTACGTTCAGGAGACCCGCGCGGAAGCCGCGGTCGCGGCGTTACGGGCCATGTCGGCGGCGACCGCCACGGTCGTGCGCGGCGGCGAACGGCGCACCATCCCGGCGGCGGAGATCGTGGCCGGCGACCTGATTCTCGTCGAGGAGGGAGACACGCTCCCTGCCGATGCCAGGCTCATCGAGTCCGCCGTCCTTCAGACGATGGAAGCCGCGTTGACCGGCGAGAGCCTGCCGGTGACGAAGCAGACCGCGGCGATCGCCGACGAGGTTCCGATCGGCGACCGCGAGAACATGCTCTTCGCCGGCACCGCGGCCACCTACGGCCACGGCCGCGCGATCGTGACGGCCACGGGCATGCGCACCGAGATGGGCCGTATCGCCGGCCTGCTCGAGACCACGACGCGCGACACCACGCCGCTGCAGCACGAGCTCGATCGCACCGGCAAGCTCCTCGGCCTGGTCGTCGTGGTCATCGCCGCCGTGATGATCGTGACGATCGTCCTCGTCGAGGACGTGCGTGCGGCCGGTCCGCTGTTCGACGTCCTGATCCTCGGCGTCGCACTCGCCGTGGCGGCCGTGCCGGAAGGGCTGCCCGCCGTCGTGACGGCCGTGCTGTCGCTCGGCGTCCAGCGAATGGCGCACCGCCATGCCATCGTCCGCCGCCTCGCGGCCGTCGAGACGCTCGGGTCGGCCAGCGTGATCGCGTCGGACAAGACCGGCACGCTGACGAAGAACGAGATGACCGTCAGAGTCATCGTCACGGCCAGCGGGCGCGTGACGTTCGAGGGGTCCGGCTACGCGCCATCCGGCGAGGTGCGGCGCGACAACGGCAGCCCGATCGCCGGCCCGCTGAAGATCGAGCTGGAGCGCGCGCTCTCGGCGGCGAACCGCGCGAACAACGCCACCCTGCAGGAGCGCGAGGGGCGCTGGACGGTGCAGGGCGATCCGACGGAAGGCGCGCTGCTCGTGGCGGCGCGCAAGGCGGGGTTGAACGCCACGGCGCTCGATGAGCGGCTGCCCCGCGTCGGCGAGGTGCCGTTCTCGTCGGCGCGCAAGCTGATGAGCACGCTGCACCGCGACACCGAGCACGACGACCGCGGCGTCGTGTTCACGAAGGGCGCGCCGGACGTGCTGCTCGAGCGCTGCAGCCACGAGCTCGTGGGCGACGATCGGCGGCCGCTCACGCCCGAGCGCCGAGCCGCGATTCTTGCGGCCAACGACGCGCTGGCCGGCGACGCGCTGCGGACGCTCGCCGTCGCCAGCCGCGGGATCAGCGGCAACGCGCTCGCCGAGCACGCCGCGCGGCCAGACGATCGCATGGAACGAGACCTCGTGTTCCGCGGCCTGATCGGCATCCTGGATCCCCCGCGGCCGGAAGCCAGGTCGGCCGTGGCGCGCGCCCGGGGCGCCGGCATCCGGCCCCTCATGATCACCGGCGACCATCCGCGAACCGCCGCGGTCATCGCGCAGGAGCTGGGGATCGCGGCCGACGGGCGCGTCATCACGGGTGCGGAGCTGGACGCGCTCTCTGCCGAGGACGCGGCGCGCACCGTCGCCGAGGTCTCCGTGTACGCGCGGGTGAACCCCGAGCACAAGCTGCGGATCATCGACGCGCTGCGCCGCACCGGCGCGATCGTCGCGATGACGGGCGACGGCGTGAACGACGCCCCGGCCTTGAAGAAGGCCGACATCGGGATCGCGATGGGGATCACCGGCACGTCCGTGTCCAGGGAAGCCGCCGACATGGTGCTCGCCGACGACAACTTCGCATCGATCGTCGCCGCCGTCGAGGAAGGCCGCACGATCTTCGCCAACATCCGGAAGTTCCTGCGCTACCTGCTGTCGTCGAACATCGGCGAAGTGATGACGATGTTCTTCGGCGTGCTGCTCGCGCGCCACATCGGCCTCCACGCCGAGGGCGACGCGCTCGTGCTGCCGCTGCTGGCGACGCAGATCCTGTGGATCAACCTCGTGACCGACGGGCCGCCGGCGCTGGCGCTCGGCCTCGACCCGGCCGACGACGGCGTGATGGATCAGGCGCCGCGGCCCGCTGGCGAGCCGGTCATCACATCCCGGATGTGGCGAGGGATCGCGTTCGTCGGCGCCATCATGGCCGTCGGCACGCTGCTCGTGCTGGATGCGTCGCTGCCCGGCGGCCTCATCGCCGGCAACGGCACCGTCGCGTACGCGCAGACGATGGCGTTCACGACGCTGATGCTGTTCCAGATCTTCAACGTCCTCAACGCCCGATCGGACGAACGCAGCGCCTTCGTGCACCTCTTCGTCAACCGATGGCTCTGGATCGCGATCGCCGGATCGGTGGCGCTGCAGGTCCTGGTCGTGTACGCGCCGTTCCTCCAGCGCGCCTTCGGGACGGTCCCGTTGACCGGCGCCGACTGGATCGCGTGTCTCGGCGTCGCCAGCACCGTCCTGTGGCTGGAGGAAGCGAGCAAGCTCGTCAGCCGGATTGCCGCACGGACGAGATGAGCGGTGGCCGGCGCGCCGGCGGCCGCGCTCGCGCGGACCGGCTCAGATCCGGACGAACAGCCGGCGCCGGTACATCCAAAACAGGATCAGCCAGAAGACGGCCAGCACGCCCGCGCCGCGCAGCACGGGTTCGAACGGCGGGCCGAGCACGAGGAACGGTGCGCGGCCCAGGTGCCGTAGCAGCGCCTCGCTCACGAAGTGCTCAATCGTCCAGCTCATGACGTAGACCGCGATCGAGTTGGCGCCGATCACGATCAGCGGAAATGCCCAGCGCCTCCAGCGCTTCATCTCCACGGCGAAGAACAGGCCCCCCAACATCAGCAGGACGAGACCACCGCTGTACAGCGTGTAGGCCGGCGTCCAGATGCGCTTGACGATCGGACAGAGGTGCAGCCACTGCAAGAGCAGCCCGGCGAACGCGAGCGCCACGCCGGTCGCGACGAGAGCGCGCAGTTTCGTGACGTCCGGCCGCGCAGACTGGAGCCACTCGCCCGCCCACAATCCGATCTGCATCGTCGCGAGCGTCGGCACGAAGCTCAACGTGGACCAGCCGCCGGGATTGAAGACGAAGGGCCTCTCCCGAGGAAACAGATTGAGAAACCAGGTGTCGAACGCCCACGCGAGGTTCGCGTTCTTGTTGAAGTGCGCGAGAAAACCCGTGTAGAGATGCGGCCATTCCGGCGGCACGCCCACCGACGCGTAGTCGAAACCGGCAGGCGGCAGCGGATAGAGCACGAAGGCCGTCCAGAAACCCGCGAGAATCGCCGCGAAGACCGCGGCCTGCACGCGGACCCTGGCGAATGCGAGCAGGAACAGGAACGTGTAGCCGAGGCCGATCTGCGTGAGCGTGTCCTCGAACGTCCAGTACGTCCGAGGCCGACCGATGGAGCGCAGGAAGATGCCGAGCAAGACCAGGACGACGCTGCGCCAGAGGGCGTGGCGGAACATCTGCACGACGCTCTGGCCCGCAGCACGGCGGCTCGCGATCGAAAACGGCAGCGCGGCCCCGACGAGCAGGGAGAACGCCGGCTGGATGAGATCGTGGACCGAGCACCCCTGCCACGGCACGTGCGTGGTGTTGTAGGCGACGACGGCCCAGAACCGGCTGGCGGGAAACGCGGCGCCGAGCGTCCACAGCCGCATCGCCTCGGCCAGCATGAGGAACATGACGAGCCCGCGGAGCACGTCGATCGATTCGACGCGCCGCCGCGCCGGCGCGTCCCGTGGGCCGTCGGGCGGCCGCGACGGAGCCGCGAGCGTCGAGGACGCCGCCATCGGCGCATTCTGCCATCATTCGATATGCCGATGCCGGAGTGGCTGGAACCGATGGCCGCCACGCTCACGCAGGAACGGTTCGCCGGCCCGGACTGGATCTTCGAGCGCAAGTTCGACGGCATCCGGCTGCTGGCCTGGAAGCGCGGCGCCGACGTGCGCCTCTACTCGCGCAGCCGGCGGCTCCAGGATTTGCCGGCCGTGGCGCGCGCGATCGCTCGCCTGCCCGTGCGTGACGTGATCCTCGACGGCGAGGTGACGTGGGACGGTCACGGCGCCTACGACGTGTTCGACGTTCTCTGGCTCGACGGCGAGCTCCTGACCGGGCGACCGCTGGAGGAGCGGCGCGCCCTGCTCGGGACGCTCCGCTTCGGTCCGCCCATGCGACACGTCGCCGCGATCGACCATCCGCAACCCTGGGAGCTCGCGCGGCGTGAGGGGTGGGAAGGCGTGATCGCCAAGCGTCGCGGGTCGCTGTACGAACACCGGCGATCGCCGCACTGGCTGAAGATGAAGGTCGAGGCGTCCCAGGAATTCGTCGTCGGCGGGTTCACCAATCCCCGCGGCGCGCGTGTCGGCCTCGGGGCGCTCCTCGTGGGCTACCACGAAGGTCAGGACCTCGTGTTCGCCGGCAAGATCGGCACCGGGTTCGACACCAAGCTGCTGACCGACCTGCGCGCCGAGCTCGATGCGATCGCGCTGCCGTCGCCGCCGTTCGCGCGAGGCAAAGGCTTGCCTCGGAAAGCGGTCCACTGGACCCGTCCGGAGGTCGTCGTGCAGGTCGCCTTCATCGAGTGGACCGCGCACGGCAAGCTCCGGCATCCGCGGCTCGTCGGCGTGCGTCGCGACAAGCCGGCCGGCGACGTCGTGAGGGAGCGGCCATGATCACGCATCCCGACAAAGTGCTCTTCCCGGACGATGGCATCACGAAGGGAGAACTGGCTGCGTACTACGAGACGATCGCGCCGGTGATGCTGCCGCACCTTCGCGGGCGGCCCGTCACGATGGAACGGTATCCGGCCGGCATCGGGGCGAAAGGCTTCTGGCAGAAGGACGTGTCGAAGGGCGCCCCGCCGTGGCTCGAGCGCGTCGAGGTTCCGAAGAAGGGCGGCGTCGTCCATCATCCAATCGTCACGGACGTGCGGTCGCTGCTCTGGCTGACGAACCAGAACACCATCACCCAGCACGTGTGGGCGTCGCGAACACCGCACCTCGATCGGCCCGACCTCTGCATCTTCGACCTCGATCCGCCGGACGACGATGTCGACAACGTGCGGGCGGCGGCGATCGGGCTGCGGGATCTGCTGGCGGAGCTCGGGCTGCCGTCGTGGATCAAGACGTCCGGCTCCAAAGGCTTCCACATCGTCGTGCCGCTCGACGGCAAGGCGGCGATCGGCGTGGTCGAGCGCTTTGCACACGGCGTGGGCGCGCTGTTCGTGCGGCTCGCGCCGGATCGGCTGACGCAGGAGTTCAGCAAGGCGGACCGGCGCGGCCGGATCTACGTCGATACCGGCCGCAACGGGTACGGCGCGACGTTCGCGGCCGCCTACACGGTGCGGGCGAGACCGGGCGCGCCGGTGTCGGCACCCTGCACGTGGCGCGAAGTCGAGCGCGGCAGCGTCATGCCGCGCACGTTCACGCTCCGCACGATGGCCGGGCGCATTCGCGACGCGGGCGACGTGTGGGACGATCTGCGGCGGCGCCGGCGCTCGCTCCAGCGTGCAATGGCGCGACTCGAGCGATGGCGACGCTGAGGAGCCGGCAACGAGGCGTCGGCCCGATGCCGCGACATCGCCCGGCGGGTCGGGCATCTCGCATCGGCGCGAACGCTACAGGTTGCGCGTGGCGATGACTTCCCTGGCCGGCGTGCGATCGCCGCGGCAACTGATGCGGCGCGGCGCGTCGAGAAAGCGGATCGCGAAGCCGAGCGTCCGGTACAGCCGCTCGATGCGGTCCGTCGCCTGGTTGACGAGCACGACCGGGCCGCGATGCTGCGACAGCCTCACGGCGGTCCGTTGTTGATCGTCCCATGAGAAGCCGCCGGCCGCGTACGCCGTGAACTCGACGTCGTACGGCGGATCGGCATACACGAAGTCGCCGCGTTCGATCGGCACGGCCTCCAGATCACCGCAGACGAACGTCCAGCCTCCGACGGCGTCCCGGTACGGCCGAAAGTCCGTCTCGTAGCTGATGGTGGTGTAGCGGCCGAACGGGACGTTGAACACGCCGCGGCTGTTGAAGCGGCAGAGGCCGTTGTAGCCGGTCCGGTTGAGGTAGTAGAACAGGGCCGCCGCTTCGGCCGTCTCGGCGCCACCGGTCGCGAGCAGCGCGTTGAACCGCGCGCGGTGACGGTAGTACACGCTCGCGTCGTTCTCCAGCGGAACGTCGACGACCAGCCCGCGCTGCAACCAGCGATAGAAGTTGATCAGGTTCGGGTTCGCATCGTTCAGGAGGGCGCGCTCCGGCGCCAACCCGAGCGCGACCGCGAGCCCGCCGCAGAACGGCTCGACCAGGCGGCGCCGCGCGTGCGGCTCCCAGAGAGGCCGAAGGTGCGGCAGTTGCCACCGCTTGCCGCCGGCCCACTTCAGCGGCGGCCGTTCCCGCACGGGCACGACTGCGGCCATCGCAGCGAGTGTATCCGAGCGCGCGTCCCCGGCGTCGTCACGACGTGCCTGGGTCTTCGCGGAGTGAGAACTGCGATGTGCCGGAATGGCTGGTATGTGGTGGGCTCTTGGGGCGAGACGTCTGCGTCGGCCCAATACGGTCTTGGGCTGCTGCGCGCCGGCATCACGATCGCGGGATCGCCGCGTCACGGTCGGCACGGATCGATGGGCTGCTCGCCTTCGGCCAGCCCGGCTTGACGCGGGTGAAAAGATCTCTGGGAAGGACGACCAGTGGTCTCAGACAGCGGCGACCTTGCGCGGGCTCGTGACGAAGGGGAACGCCTGTTCCTGCTGTCGCCGGCATTCTGCGGCGGCAGGCGATCGGCGGCATTGCTCGGCGAGCGATCGCAGGGGGTCATGGCGCAGCGGCTGCGCGCCGGCACACTCACGCTGGGCGAGGCGTTCAGCTTCCTGAGCGGGCTCTACTTCCGCGGCAAGCTCGCGTACGCGCGCCGGTACGGCCGCAGCACGCGCGGGCCCGGCGCGGCGTTCGTCATCACGCCGTCGCGCGGGCTGCTGGATCCCGATCAGACCGCGGACGAGACGATGATCCGCGAGTTCGCGGCGGGCGACGTCGCGGTCGACAACGCCGCCTACCGCACGGCCCTCGAGCACGACGCGGCCGCGCTCGCTGCGCGCGTCGGGCCCGGCGCGGCGATCGTGCTGCTCGGCAGCGTCGCGACCGGCAAGTACGTCGACCTGCTCGCGCCCTGCTTCGGCGATCGCCTCTGCTTTCCGTCGGCGTTCATCGGGCGTGGCGACATGAGCCGCGGCGGTCTGCTCCTGCGCAGCGCGTCGTCGGGCGTCGAGTTGACGTACGAACCCATACGGGCAGGCCTTCGGCCGCGCGGCGCACGGCCGCCGAAACTCACGCCGCTGTCGTGAACGGCGGCCCGCAAGGGCTACTTGCAGTCGGGATGACCGCAGCGACAGTGCAGCTCCATCATCGCCCCCTTCTCGCGACAGTCCTCGGAGCAGTACTTGCCGAACGGACCGTTCTTCGGCACCTTGCACTCACACGCCGGATGCGCGCACTTGGTCAGCTCCGCCATGATCCTGTCCTCCGCCTCACCGCATGCTCTCGATGACGTGGGGCGATCGCGCGCGGCCATCGTTCGACGTCCGGCGCGTCGCCACCTCACCTCGAGTGGCGGCCTGTCTGGGTCGTATGAGTCCTACTTTACGCCCGCGGCGGGGAGCCGCAACGCACGTTCGAGTATTCTCGCGAGTATTCTCAGAAGATGAGCGCCAACGCCAGCCTTCATCGCGGGCAGTCGGTGCCCCACATCCGTGTGCAGACGGTCACGGGCCGGACGTTCACCTACTCGGACGTCTGGCAGCACCGCAATCTCGTGCTCGTGGTGCTGCCTGCCGCGTTTGGCCGTGCTGAGGACGAGGCGTCCTCTCTCGCGGAGCTCGATCGCCGCCGCGCCGACTTCGTACAATTGCAGGCCGAGGTCGTCGTCACGCGCGAGCCGGTGCCCGGATTACCGGCACCCGCGGTGCTCGTCGCCGACCGGTGGGGCGAGATTCTCTACGTGGACCACCCGACCGACACGCGCCGCTGGCCTGCCACGCAGGAGCTGCTCGATTGGCTGGACTGGGCCGAACGGCGCTGCCCGGAGTGCGAGGGCGAGACGAAGTAGCCGCGGCGTGCTCTCGTTTCCGCGGGTCGCCTCATCGAGGCGCCGCTGATGCGGCGGGCCAAGCCGGCATCCTCGCCGGATCCAGACCGCCGACGTCGAACGTCGCCGTCCGCGTGCCGCCGGCGCGCACCGGAAACTCGACGCTCAGTTGTTTGGCGTGCGTCACCGTGCGCCAGAGAACACGCCAGTCGTCGATGAAGAGCGCGATGGCCTGATCGGTCGTCGGCCGATGCGCCTTCATGGACGTCGCCGGCGCACCGTTGGCAGCGACCGACACTGCGCACGCCGGCGAACAGTTGAAGTCGCCCGCCGTGAGCACGAGGTAGCTGCTCCGGCCCCAGTCGGCGTGATCGCGGAAGACGAGCAGGACGGAGCGCCCGCCCTGCCCGTCCGCGTCCACGTCGTTGGTCGATCTGATCTGCGCGGCGAGCTGCCTGGCCCGACCGACGCGCGTGTCGGTGTAGGTCCACAGGTCCTCGAGGCGCTCGGCCTCCATCGCGGCCGCCGCCTCCGCGCGCGCCTTGGCTTTGGCGGCGTCTTCGGCCGCGGCCTTCGCGCGTGCCGCGTCAGCCGCGGCGCGATCGGCGTCGCTCTCTCCGCAGCCGGCAGTGGCGGGGCCGATCAGCACAGCGAGCGCGAAGATGAGCCGCTTCATCGGACTGCGCGCGCGCGGGCTACAGCGTGCGGATCCGGACGTTCCGGTACTGGACCTTCCCGCTGAACCCGCCGCTCTCGCCGAACGGCTGGAACGAAATGGGCGCCGGCTGCGCCCAGCTCTCCTCGCCCTGCATGGGCTTGTCGGTCACGTCGGTGATCTGCTTGTCGTTGAGCCAGATCTGGAGGCGGTCGCCCTTGAACACGATCCGCAGGTGATTCCAGTCGTTCTTGTGGCGGATCTCGGGGAACTGGCTGCAGTCCTGAAGGTACTGGCGGTTCTTGCCGCCGCAGTCGCCGGTCGAGAGCCAATCGACGTTGCCGCGGATCGACTCGTTCGGAATCACGCGGTGCATGACGACGCCGATGTACTCGCCGGCTTCGCGGCGCCCGAGGTTGAGCTGGTAGCCGCTGCGGAAGTAGATGCCGCTGTTGGCGAGACACGCCGCGTCCTTGCTGAGGTTCTGCTCGGTGGCCATCTGCCCGGATCGCGCGTTGATCTTCTCGCCGAGCCGCGCGGTGCACTCGACGTTCGGCGCTTCGTCGAGCTTGTAGTCCACTTCAAGCTCGAAGTCGTGGAACTTGCCCACCGTCGAGAGCGTGCCGCCGCGGCCGCCGCCCGTGACCGGCGCGCTCGTGATGACGCCGTTGTCGATCGCCCAACCGCGATCGGCGGGATTGGTGGACAGCGGTGCTGCCGGTGCGGCGGCCGGTGCCGCCCCGCCCGCGCGATTACCCGCGCCGGCTGCGCGTGCCGTGCTGCCGAACCCGTTGGCCTGGCCGCCGCCAATCGTCCAGCCCGTGAAATCCTTGCCGTTGAACAGCGTCGTCCAGGCGCCCTGGGCGGCGAGCGGCGTCGCGATCGCCGAGATGATGCATGCGAACAGTAGACGTTTCATGAGAGCCCCTCGAAGACTCGAAGAAGAGATGCGGCTCGGCATGTTACACCCGCTGCGCCGGCGCGGCGCGGCAGGACCGTCCGCGCGAGGACGACGCCGTTCCGCCGAGCGCCGGCGGCGGTGACGCCACCTCCGGACGGCGCCGGATGCCGGGCAGGCTCGCCCGTGGCCGCCATCGCACGGCCGTTCGCCAGGCCGGCAGGAGCACCGGCTTGCCGCACTGGACGATTTCCCCAACTGGTTGATCGGAGAAGCGGCGTGAACCGCGACGGATCGCCGGGTCCGACGAGCGTAGGGCGGGTCCCGTTTGGACCCGTCTCAGATCGCTGAAGTTGAAACGAGACCATCGCGACCGCGGCGCTGGTCACGGCCTGGCGCGGTTGATGGGTAGGAACAGGGCCGGAACGCGGGGACGGACTCGCCACGGCTTGGCCGCCATTGCATTGGGAGCGCGCAACGATTTCGGGAAGGCCCGTTGTGGCGTGGGCGAGGTTCCCTGCGATGGTACAATCCGCCAGCCGGCCGGTCACCTCGCGAACCGTGGAGTCTCCATGCCCCGCGCGCGCCTGCTCCTCGCGGTCCTTTCGCTATCTCTCCTCAGCGCCGCACGAGTCGACGCGCAGGAATGCGGGCCCAACGAGGTCACCCCCTGGTGGCCACGCGCCGACTTGACTGAGGGTGCCGAGCGCCTGAGCGCCGCCGATCGGAAGACGATCGAAACACGACTCACCGCGGTGGAAGCGCTCATGCGCGCGACGACGTGGGCGCGCCCCCGTGGATTTGCCGTCCTGCCAGTGTTTTCGTACCACGAGATCACCGATCCCACGCAGCTCTACTCGTACGAATTCGTCCTCCGCGCGATGCAAAGGTGCAGCAAGAACAGCGAGGGGGGTACCCCGCTCCTGCTCACTTTCAATCCAAGCCCTATGGCCTGGAGCGAAAGTGACAGGCCGTTGCTCGACGAAAAGGGCGACGGTCTTTATTTGGAGCGGGTCCGCACACCGGCGCTGTTCGGCTCCGCCGCGACGTATGGGCGCCTTCAGGAGGAAAACACCACGGGCCTCTCCGTGTTGTTCACCCGCGGTGGCGCGTCGCCGACCCTGCCCGTGACGCGCGAGGAGTACCTGCGCGCCATGATCTTCACGCTCGAAGGAACGAACCAGGAGAAGGTCAAGGCCACGGCGGCAGTCGTCGCCAAGACACCGTACGAGCGATGGATGGAGGAAGCACCCACGAGAAAGAAGAACAACGAGGAACTCTGGGCTATCGTCGCGCAGAGCAGTCCGGCTCGAGCGGCGAAGATGCGCAGCGACATGGAAAAGGCCGAACTGGCCGAAACGGAAAAACTGAAGAGAACGGATGCGTACGAACGCGCGCAAATCGGCAAGAACCTGGCGGGGCTCACCGCACTCGGCGATAGTTACCGCGCGCAGATTGCCCGGATGACTCCCCAGGAACGCGCATCGGCTGCGTTCCTGGCGGGCGACGACCTGGTACCCGCGGGCACGCCCAATGCGCAGGCGATCACGCGAAAGAACCCGGCGTTCTATCGTGCCGGCGCTTCCCCGCTCGAGCCGCGCGCCATCATTGTCCACATGCCAAACGCTTTCGAAGAGCACCGGCCGCAGCAGAAGCAGGCCTACGAACAGCTCGACTGGGCGGCCATCATGAAGATGGTGAACTGAAGGAGTCTGTCCTACGGCTTCAGGGATCCAAGGTCGAAGTTCCACGACGTGCAGACCCTGATCGGCAGGCCGGCGGTCTCTGACCGGGCGATGCCCAACTGAAGCGCGAATCGATCACACCCGCGGCGGCCAACGTGCTCCAGCAGCAGGCCCGCTTCGACGACTTCGTCACCCGTTACAATACGGACCGGCCGCACGAAGCGCTCGGGATGAAAGTGCCGGCGGACCTCGACGCCCGCTCCCTCCGCGTCTATCGCGGCCTCGAGGAGCTGACGAACCCCTTTCACGATCAAACGATCCTCGTGATCGGCTGCGGCCGCACCTCTTCCACGGGCGGAAGGTGAACCTCAGTCACGTCTTTGCTGGCCAGCGCGTCGGTGTGACGCAGGTCGCTGAGCGCACCTGGCTCGTCACCGTCATGAAGCACGATTTGGGGTATGTGACGATGAGACGTGGCGGCTGGAGCCGATTGAGAATCCGTTTGGACCGAAAGCTCTCGAGTGTGGCTCACCGTTCTGGGCTCGAGGCGATGCCGTACTGCTTCATCCTTCGCCAGAGCGTGACCGTGCTGATCTTCAGCGCCTCGGCGGCCTTGCGGCGGTTGCCGCCGAACCGCTCCAGGGCGCGCGCGATCGCGCGCCGTTCCTGCTCGTCGAGTGCGAGCGTCTCGTCGCCGGCGCGCGTGCGGGGCGCCTGCGTGATCTCGGGCGGCAAGTCGCGCACGCCGAGGCTCGGGCGGTTCGCCAGGATCACCGCGCGCTCGATCGCGTGCTCCAGCTCGCGCACGTTGCCGGGCCAGCGGTAGGCCATGAGCGCCGACATCGCGTCGGCCGACACGGCCCGCACGTCTTTCTTCATCTTCGCCGCGGTCCGAGCCATGAACTGGTGGACGAGCGGTGGGATGTCCTCGCGGCGCGCGCGCAGCGGCGGCAGGCTGATGATGAACGCCCCGAGCCGGTAGTAGAGATCCTCGCGGAACGCTCCGGCGTCGACCGCCGCGCGCAGGTCGCGATTGGTCGCCGCGACGACCCGCGCATGTACCTTGATCGTGCGCTCGGCGCCGACGCGGCGGATCTCGCGTTCCTGGAGCGCCCGCAGCAGCTTCGCCTGCACCGTCGGCGCGATCTCGCCGATCTCGTCGAGGAACAGCGTGCCGTGCCCGGCGACCTCGAACAAGCCGGCCTTGTCACGCACCGCGCCGGTGAACGCACCCCGCACGTGGCCGAACAGCTCGGACTCGAGCAGCGTCTCGGTCAGCGCGGCGCAGTTGACGCTCACGAACGGCGCGCCCGCCCGCGGACTCTGGTCGTGGATCAGGCGAACGATGAATTCCTTCCCGGTACCGCTCTCGCCGCAGACGAGCACGGTCGTGTCGAGCGGCGCCACGCGCGCGGCCAGCTCGAGCACGTCCTGCATCGGCCGGCTTCCGGCGACGAAGTGCTTCGCCGTCGCTTCCCGCCGCACGCGCGCACGCAACGCGTCGAGCTCGCGTTCCCGGCGCTCGAGAGCGCGCTCGCGCCGATCCAGCTCTCGCAGCCGCTTGCTGACGGCGTCGCGCAGGCGCTCGATCTCCTGGCCAAGGTCCGCCGCCTGGAACTCGGCGCGAATCGCCGGCAAGTCCGCGCCCCAACTGTCGGCGTCACGTCCGATTGCCGCGCATCGCCCGGCGCCCTGGCCGGCACACGTCGTCTCGCGGAAGTAGATCTCGCGGCCGAGACATGCGCTGGCGAACCCGCTGGAGTACCCGGCGAGCGACCAGCAGACCGGTCCGGCACTGCTGCCGTAGTGATGAAGGTGCTGTTCGGCCTCGTAGGAGTCGTGCCAGACGACCTCCTCCTCGAAGCGGCCCGTCGCCGGATCGTGATCGATCCGGCGCACGTCGACGCGAACGATGCCCTCGAGCGTGTGAAGCGTCGCGCCGGCGTGCAACCCGTCGATCGGGCTCGTCCAGTGCGACCGGCCGCGCAGGTTGACCGCGTCGTGGTACCCGTCCGCGAACCCGAACCGCAGCAGCAGACGCCGCGCGGTGTCGGCACCGAACGTGTCCACGAGCTCCTTGCGCAGCAACCCCATCGCGGCGGCGCTGAGGATGACGACCCGCTGCTCGTGCAGGCGGATGACGCCCTGGTCGGGCCGAAAGTCCAGGAGCTCGGCGAGGTGCAGCACCCGATGCGCGGGGTCGGAACGATCGGCGGACTTCACCCCGCCATTCTATGGGCTCGGCCCGGACCAGGACGGGTCGCGGCCGCTACGGAGGGACGGCCGCCTGCGCGAGATCGACCGACCCGTGCGGCAGATCGTGCGCGCGCGACCGCAGGAAGACGAGCTCCAGCGCGTGCGCGCCGAACGCCGACAGCGCCTCGGACCAGAGCGCCCGCGCCTCGGCATGCGGACACTCGTCATCGCAGAGATCGGCGCCGAGCGTGCGAAGCCGGCGCTCGTGCGCCACCATCGCGTCGTGCCACTCCGCGAGGCGGGTGCTGAGCGACGCCGCTTCCGTCGTGTTGAACTGAGAGCCGAGCCGTGCATAAAGGTTCATGGTGCTGTCTCCTGTCACCCGGAAAAAGGGTGGGTTGAACGTTGTCGGGCAATGCGTGCTCGAGCGACGATGCGGTCGCTCGAGCACGCGGCCACCAGTCGGTTCAGGGCGCTGGAATCGGAGCGGCGGACGAGCCGATGACCGGCGCGACTCGTGGCGCCAGGCGAAGGCTGGCGGCACGAATCGCGCCTCGGGCATCCGTACGGGACGAGGGGGGGAAGTGAAGCCGCAGCATGGCGTCCGTAATCGCTCGCTGCCCTTCCACTGAGCAATTTCGGGGCCACGAAAACGTGCTGGTTTCCTTCGTCCGGACGCACCGCGACGTTTCAGGTCGCAATGGAACCATTTCGTTCTGAAATCGAAGGCTCGTCAGACGGGTTCCTGTCGCGGCGGGCCACCGTCCGCTCCCCACACGCATCCTGGGGCGACACGGCGTGCACTGCCGTGCAGATCTGCGCTATCGTTCCCAGGTCCATCACACGAGGGAGCTGGGATGCGGGACGAACTGCTGTTTCTGGCGGCGTGGATCGCGCTCTACAACTGGGGGATGTTCTGCCGGCGCCGCCGGCTCGCCAACCTCGCCAGACGCCGCGCGGAGCTGTCGTAGGGCGACGTGCGCGGCGCGTCCGGGCGAGGCCGCACGCGGCCGCTCCCTGCGACGACCGGCAGCGCTGATTCAGCTCGGCGGCGCGTCGAGGCTGCGCTGGGCTGCGGGATTGCCGAAAGAAGGGACCACATGTGCGATCAAGATCATTTCGACGACGACCGGCGCCAGTTCGAAGCGCTGGGGCTCGTCACGCGCCGGCAGTTCGGCGCGATCGTCGCGGCCGGCGTCTCGATGGTGCTTCCCGCGGTCGCCAATGCGGCGCCGGTCACCGAGGCGGACGTCAGCGTGCCGACGCCGGATGGCACGGCCGACGCCTACTACGTGCATCCGACGGACGGCGCGGCGGCCGGCGTGCTGATGTGGCCCGACATCTTCGGCCTGCGGCCCGCCTTTCGGCAGATGGGCAAGCGTCTCGCCGAGTCCGGTTACGCGGTCCTCGTCGTCAACCCGTTCTATCGCGTGCAGAAGGCGCCCACGGCGCCGGCCGGCGCCGCGACGCCGATTGCCGACGTGCGGAGCTTCGCGCAGGGCCTGAACGAGACGACGCACGTGACGGATGCCAAAGCGTTCATCGCGTGGCTCGATCGGCAGCCATCGGTCGCGAAGAATCGAAAGATTGGCACGCAGGGCTACTGCATGAGCGGCCCGATCGCGTTCCGCACGGCGGCGGCCGTACCCGAGCGCGTCGGCGCGGCCGCGTCGTTCCACGGCGGTGGGCTCGTCACCGCAGGTGCGAGCAGCCCGCACCTGCAGGCAGCGAAGACGACGGCCCAGTTCCTGGTCTGCATCGCCGCCAACGACGACGAGCGCGCGCCGAACGAGAAGACGGCGCTGCGCGACACCTTCGCGAGCGCGAAGGTGACGGCCGAGATCGAGGTGTACGAAGGCGCCGCCCACGGCTGGTGCCCACCCGACTCCGGCGTGTACAACGAGCCACAGGCCGAGAAAGCCTGGAGCCGGCTGCTCGCGCTCTACGGCAAGGCGCTCGCCTGACGACGAGGCCGGGATCGCGTCAATCGGCGATCCCCGGCGCACCTCACATCACGCCGGCGTCGCGGTCGACGGAATACACGCGGCGCCGACGATCTCGATGAGCGAGTTGCCCGGAATCCACGTCAGCGCGAAGCACGAGCGCGGCGGCGCGCCGTACTTCGTGTCCTGCCAGTAGGTGTTGTAGACGCTGTTGAGATCCTCGTACCCCTTCTGGTACGCGGCGAACGCTGCGCTGCCGGCCGGCATGGGCGTCCCATCGTCGAGGTGCAGGCAATAGAACACCTGCATGTACAAGAAATCGTCCATCGTCCCGCCCAGGCGCTCGACGGCGGCTTTGACGTTGTCCATCGTCCGGCGGGTGTGATCCTTCAGATCCCAGGTGTTGGGTCCGGGCGTCTGTCCGATGCCCTGTCCCGAGATCCACGCGATGCCGGCGGGTCGCGGCCGCGGAGGACGGGCAGGGCCGCCGGCCCTGCCGCGGCCACCGGCCGGCACGTTCGCCTGCTGCGCGCCGTCCGCGCCGAAGACCATCGTCCCGCTCATGGCCGCGGCGGTGGCCGCCATCATGCTGTTCACGAATCGGCGCCGGCTCCTGGCATCCATCGATCTGCTCCTTGGTCGAGGTGTGGAAGCGAGCTGACGCAGCTCGACCGTACGCATGATACGTGCGTTCCGCAGGCAACACGTCGAACACGTGCCGCGACCGAATCGCCCGGCGAGGCATCGCCACGCCGCATCGGACCGGTGGGCGGATGAGGCGGCGGATTCCGCGGCCGGTCACGTTTTCCGGACTGCCGACTCTATTCGAGTGATGCCGTGCGAGGGGCGCGCGGCGCCAGGAATCTCGTCACGGACACCAAGGAGATCGCATCATGAAGCTCTCGGCATTCGCGGTGGCGGCAGGCTTCGCCGCCGCAGTTTCCAGCGTGTCGGCCCAGACCGTCACCGACGCACAGATCGCGTCGATCGTCGTCACCGCGAACCAGGTGGACATCGACGCCGGCAAGGTCGCGGTCGCGCAATCGGCCAACGGACAGGTGAAGAAGTTCGGCCAGTTGATGGTGGACGATCACACCGGCGTCAACCGGCAGGCGACGGACCTGGTGACGCGCTTGAAGGTCACGCCGCAAGACCATCCCACGGCCGCCGCGCTCGAGTCGGACGGCGAGAAGAACGTCGCGCGGCTCAGAACGCTGCACGGCGCCGCGTTCGACAAGGCGTACATCGATCACGAGGTGGCGTATCACCAGCAGGTGCTCGACGCGATCGACCGGACGCTCATTCCCAGCGCGACGAATGGCGAGCTGAAGGCGCTGCTCGTGAAGGTACGGCCGGCGATCGCCGCGCACCTCGAGCACGCGAAGATGCTGCAGTCGTCGCTCGGCGCGGCGCACTAGATGTCGCCGGTCCACGCGAATGCCGCCGCGCTCGTGACTGTCGCTGCCCTCGCCGCCGCAGCGATCGGATGCGCCGCGCGGCCGGCCGACGAGGCCCCGGCCGCACGGGCCGTGACGATCGAGGCGGTGGCATTCTCGCCAGCCGACGTGCGCGTCAAGACAGGCGATCGGATCACGTGGACGAACCGTGATCCGTTCGCCCACACGGTGACGACGGTGGGCGACGGGTTCGACTCCGGATCGATCGGCGCCGGCCAATCGTGGACCTTTCGAGCGTCGCGCGCCGGCGCCTTTCCCTACGTCTGTTCGCTGCACCCGGTCATGACCGGCACCGTCATCGTCGAGTGAGCCGACGGCCGGGCCCGAACGCGCGCGGTCAGCTGCGCTTCTACGGCTCGACGCGGATCGCCCCGATGGGATCGAGCCGCGAGGCACGATGGGCCGGGCAAGAGCCGAAGACGAGCGCCGCGGACTCGAGCGTCACGAGCGTCGGCCAACTGAAGACGCGCGGATTGGCGAGCTGGTTTGCGCCATCGAGCGCGACCTCCGAGACCGCGACGGTGGTGCCATCGAAGGCACTTGGCGCCGGATCGTTTATGCTCTGTCATCCGCTGTTCGTCAGTCTGGCCTCCCGGCCTCGGCCGGGGACGGTTCTTCCGGAAGGGATGGTTTGCCATGCGGCTGTCGCTGAAACCCGTCATCGCTGCGCTGGTCCTGTCAGGTCTGTCGCTGAGCCATGCGCCGCTCACGGCGCGGCAGGCCGTCACGACGCTCAAAGCCGGCCAGTGGACGCCGCTCTTCAACGGCAAGGACCTCACCGGCTGGGACGTGTACCTCGGGCCGAAGATGGATGCGAAGGGGCAGAAGATGCCCGGAACCGCGACCGGCCTCAACAAGGATCCCGACCACGTGTTCAGCGTGGCGCAGGTGGACGGCGGACCGGTCATCCGCATCTCCGGCGTGATCGGCGGCGGCGTCTCGACGGTGAACTCGTACGAGAACTACCACCTCAGGCTGCAGATGAAATGGGGAACGGGCAATCCCTGGAACCGGGCAGTGGCCGACAGCGGCGTGCTCTACCATGCCGGCGGCGAGCACGGCCTGGATGGCGACTTCTGGATGCGCTCGTTCGAGTACCAGGTGATGCCCGGTCTGACCGCCGATCTCATCACCATCCTCGGCTGCGTGGCCGACGTCCCGTCGTCTCCGTCCGCCGACGGCAAGGTCTTCGTCTACGATCCGAAGGGACAGAGGCGAACGTTCAGCCGCGAGAAGGCGGTGCCGAATTCGGGCGGCCGCGTGGCGCGGCTGCCGAGCTTCAAGAATCCCGAGACGGACTGGATCACGCTCGAGATCTACACCGTCGGGCAGACGGCCGTGCACCTCGTCAACGGTCAGGTCGTGCTGGCCGTCTACAACACCAGGCTCTACGAGAACGGCGCGACGAGACCGCTGATGAGCGGGAAGATCCAGATTCAGTCGGAGGGCTCGGAAGTCTTCTACCGCAACATCGAGGTGACGCCGATCACCGCGATCCCGGCCGGACTCGTCGAGCGATCCCCGTCATAGCGGCGCTGCGTCCGCGTCGCTCGACGTGGTGCGGCGGCCTCGACGCGAAGTCCACGTCCATGCCGAGAGACTGCTGGCTGAGCGAGACGGCCGTGGCCGGCACTTCGACTTGCGGCCCGGCACCGCGGCGGTTCGTGCGGCACGAGCGCCAGCCGGTCGTCACAGGTTCGCGAGAACCGTGTTGTAGACGATACCGATGGCGGGTTCGGGATTGACTTCGATCGAGTACAGGCCCTTGTAGCCGAGCGACTCGGTGAAACGGATCGCCGTTCCGATGTCCCAGTAGGGGCTCGACTTGATGTGCATGTTGCCCGACGACCTGGGGAACATCGCCTTGATGCACTCGTGGAGCTCCTGCTGGTTGGCCGCGCCGACGCCGCCGAGGTCGACGTTCGAGTAGCCGCCAGAGGCTTCGATCACTTCTTCGAGCAGCATCCACGCCGGTCGCGCCGGTGGAGCCGCGGGCGCCGCACCGCCCCGCCGCCCGCCGCCTCCGCCGCCGCGCGTCTCGGCGGAGATCCTAATGCCCTTCGGGCGAGCGTAGTCGGCGAGCGATTTCCAGGCGGCGATGCAGTTGGCCTTGGTGTCCTCGGCCAACCCGTCCTGGATCACCATCAGTCGCGTGACGCCGAGAATCGGCGAAAGGTCCGTCCACTTGCGGGCCCGCGTCAGCCAGGCCTCGCGCGCCTCGCCCTCGAGGTTGCCCATCCCGCCGATCTCGAGATTGATCTGCGAGGCGGAGACCTTGGCGGCGTCCAGCTTCGCGCGCATCTGCTTGAAGAACTCCGCGTCGGGCAGCGCCCGCTCGGGATCCTGCGCGAGGTGATCGGTCTGAAACTCCATGTTCGGCACGCGGTACTGATCCATGTAGTACTGCGGCAGATCCAGCAGATCGAGGGTCTGCGTCGGACGCGCGTTGGCCGCCCACGGCAGCTTGAGCATCGCGTTGAAGTTGAGCGTCATCAGGGAGACGCGTGCGAGCTTCTCGGCCGGAACGTTCGCACCACGTCCACGCCCGCGCCCGGTCGCTTGCCCCTGACCACCGCCGGCCGGCGCCTGGGCCGCGGCCGAAGCCCCTCGTGTGGCGATGACAGCCGTGCCGGCCGCCGCCCCACCCATCAGGAACTGACGTCGATTCATGAACGCTCTCCTCATGAGGAGGCAGTATATGCTTCCGGCCCCTTGGCCGAAGGACGACGTTCACGCAGAGACTGGCGAGCCTCGCCTTCGTGCGATCCAGCGGCCCAGGCGGCCGCCGATCGCTCCCCAGATCGCGGATTCCGGCGCCCTCACGAACGGCGCGAGCACCATGGCCCACGGCGACGGCGAGCCGAGCTGGCCGGTCGACAACGGAAACGCAGCGTCGAGGACGCCCAAGCCGATCAGCACGCCGCCGACGAGCACCGGCAACCCGGCGACGATCGTCATCCACATCGCCGCCCTGGCGGGCCCTGTGCCCCGCGCGAGCTGCGTCCAGCATCCGCAGCCGACCAGCAACAGCGCGAACAGCTCCGACTCGAAGAACACGATCTTGATCGGCGGGAACGTCATGTTCGACGCCCGCACCAATCCCCACGACGTCTGTCCGTAGGCGGTCGGCGTCACGATCACTCCGGCGCCGATCAGCAGCAGGCACGCGACGCCCAGCAACGTCGACGGCGCCACGGCACGCATCCGCTGCCAGAGCGCCGCCCGCAGAACGTCCAGGATCGCCGACAGGCTAAGCGGCCGCCGCTCGAGCAGCTCCAGCAACTCGTCTCCGTACTGCTGACGCCAGGCCTTCGGGTAGAGCCGCAGCAGAATGGCGAGGAACGAGCGGGGGACCTTCATGCCAGCCTCAGCCGCCCGAGCCCGATCGATGCGACGCGACGCATGTCGTCGAGCTGCGCTTTCAGGAACGTCGCGCCCGCGGCGGTGAGCTTGTAGGGCCGCTGGCGTCCGATTTCCCCGGCGGGGGCAATCAGCCGGCGTTCGACCAGCCGCGTGATCGCCGTGTAGAGCGTGCCCGGCCCCACGCGCACGTTCGCGAACTGCTCGATGTCGGCCATCACGGCGTAGCCGTGCTTCGGACCTGATGCCAGGCTGGCCAGGATCAGCAGCTCGGGATCGTTCGCCGGACCGTGTTTCGACTTGCGCGGCATGTCCGAAACAAGATATATCATATATCGATACAACACAGCCAGGGAGGTCTCATGAAGGCTCTCACGACAGTTGTCCTCGCCGGCGCGCTGATGGCGGGCGAAGGCACGGGCGCCCAGGTGTTCGCGCCCTCGTCGAACCCCGTCGTCGACGCGGTGCGCGCCGTTCTCGAACGCGACTCGAAGAACCTGATCGACTCCGCCGCTCTCATGCCGGCCGACCGATACGAGTACCGCCCGACGCCCGCGCAGATGACGTTCGGTCAACTGATGGCGCACGTGGCGCAGACCAACGTGGCCTTGTGCTCGGCGCTCACGTCCCTGCCGGCGCCGATGGGGCCCGAGCGGCTCGGGACGCTGAACCAGATCCTGACGAAGGAGCCGCTCACGCCATTGCTGCGGCAATCGTTCGACTACTGCAAGTCGGCGCTCGGCGAGTTGAAGGATGCCTCGCTTGGGGAGGAGGCTGCGCTGTTCGGCCGGCCGACCGGCATGTCGCGAGGCGGCGTGCTCGTCACGATCGCGACCGATTGGGCGGATCACTACTCGACCGCGGCCGGCTATCTGCGGCTGAACGGCCTCCTTCCTCCGAGCGCACGTCCGGCAGCAGGCCGATAGACGGAGCGGACAACGCAGGAATCTGGCGAGTTCGCGCCTACGTCCCGATGGGCACCGCGATCGCCGTCATCTCCGGCGTCTCGCTGGTCCTGTCGCAGCCGGCGCGTGACGTGCTTCTTGGACTCGGACACACCGCGGCGTTATGGTTGGCCGCAGCGTACGACGACGACCACCGGAGCACGAACGGCCCGACCTGCCCGAGCATCTTGCCTGCTCCGGACGGCCACCGTCAGCGCGCGCATCGCGCTGGAATCGAGTCCACGTTCCTGACGGAATGATCGGCTCGGATCGGCAGCCATGTAGGGCTCCGAGCGTCATCGATGAGATCCCCGGCGTGGAGGACGACGATAGACGCGCGGCGTTGGCCTCGCGGCGCCGCGCACGCTCGCGCGACGCCACGAGCGCCCAACGCGTCACCTCATCGCGCCGCCGGTGCGAGGTCGAAGCGATCCAGGTTCATCACCTTGTTCCACGCCGCCACGAAGTCGCGAACGAACTTCTCCTTCGCATCGGCGCAGGCGTAGACCTCCGCGACGGCGCGAAGCTGTGAGTTCGCCCCGAAGACGAGGTCGACCGACGTGGCCGTCCACTTGAGGGCACCGGTGGCGCGGTCCCGGCCTTCGTAGAGGTGCGCGCCCTTGCCCGACGGCGCCCATGCGGTGCGCATGTCGAGCAGGTTCACGAAGAAGTCGTTCGTCAGCGTCCCCGGCCGATCGGTGAACACGCCGTGACGCGACTTTCCGACGTTGACGTCGAGCGCACGCAGCCCGCCGGCGAGCGCCGTCATCTCGGGCGCGGTGAGCGTCAGCATGTAGGCGCGCTCGAGCATCAACGTCTCTGGCGGCAGCTCTTCGCCGGCCTTGACGTAGTTGCGGAAGCCGTCGTACCTCGGCTCGAGGACGCCGAACGACTCCACGTCCGTTTGCTCCTGCGAGGCGTCGGTGCGGCCTGGAGTGAACGGCACGGCGATATCGACTCCACCCTGCTTCGCCGCCTGCTCGACCGCCGCGCACCCGCCCAGCACGACCAGGTCGGCCAGCGAAACAGACCTGCCTCCGTGTCGGCTGCGGTTGAAGTCCTGCTGGATTCGCTCGAGGACCGCGAGGACCTTCGCCAGCTCGGCGGGCTCGTTCACCTCCCAGTCCTTCTGCGGCGCGAGGCGGATTCGCCCGCCGTTGGCGCCGCCGCGCTTGTCGGTGCCGCGGAAGCTCGCCGCCGCCGCCCACGCCGTCGACACCAGCCGCGAGATCGACAGGCCCGACGCGAGGATCCGCTGCTTCAGGCCGGCGACGTCCTCGCTTCCGATCGGCTCGCCGTCGGCAGCGGGCATCGAATCCTGCCACACCTGCGGCTCGGGCACCCAGGGACCGAGATACCGCGCGCGCGGGCCCATGTCGCGATGCAGCAGCTTGAACCATGCCCGGGCGAAGGCGTCGGCCAGCTCGTCCGGGTGCTCGTGAAACCGCTTCGTGATCCGTCCGTAGCTCGGATCCACCCTCAGCGCCAGGTCCGTCGTCAGCATCATCGGAGCGTGCCGCCTCGACGGATCGTGCGCGTCCGGCACCGTTCCCCGCGCCTCCGGATTGCGCGGCGCCCACTGCTTCGCGCCGCCCGGGCTCGTCGTCAGCTCCCACTCGTACTTGTACAGGTTGTCGAGAAACCCGTTGTCCCACTTCGTCGGCTCGTCGGTCCAGGCGCCCTCGAGACCGCTCGTAACCGTGTCCGCGCCACAGCCGTGGCCGAATCGGTTCTTCCAGCCGAGGCCTTGCTCCTCGAGAGACGCGGCTTCGGGTTCGGGGCCGACGTAATCGACCGCGACCGCCGCGCCGTGCGTCTTGCCGAACGTGTGCCCGCCGACGATGAGCGCGACGGTTTCCTCGTCGTTCATCGCCATGCGGCGGAACGTCTCGCGGATGTAGCGCGCGGCGAGCTGCGGGTCCGGCTTGCCGCCGGGTCCTTCCGGGTTCACGTAGATCAGGCCCATGTGGTCCGCGCCGAACGGACCGTGGATCTGCCCATCGTCGGCATGACGTTCGTCGCCGAGCCACGTGTCTTCAGGCCCCCAGAAGATCTCCTCCGGCTCCCAGATGTCGCGGCGCCCGAAGGCGAAGCCGAACGTCTCGAAGCCCATCGATTCCAGCGCAACGTTGCCGGCGAACATGAGCAGATCGGCCCAGGAGAGCGCGCGGCCGTACTTCTGCTTGATGGGCCAGAGCAGCCGGCGCGCCTTGTCGAGGTTCGCGTTGTCTGGCCAACTGTTGAGTGGAGCGAAGCGCTGCGCGCCCGCGCCGCCGCCGCCCCGGCCGTCGGCGATCCGGTAGGTACCGGCCGAATGCCACGTCATGCGGATGAACAGCGGGCCGTAGTGCCCGTAGTCGGCGGGCCACCAGTCCTGCGAGGTCGTCATCAACTGGACGAGATCGCGTTTCAGCGCTTCGACGTCGAGGCTCTTGAACGCCTCGGCGTAGTCGAAGCCTTCGCCCATCGGGTTCGACAGCGACGAGTGCTGGTGCAGGATCGACAGATCCAGTTGGTTCGGCCACCAGTCCTTGTTCGTCCTGGGCCGTCCGCGCTTGGGGGTGGGCGACGGGATGGCCGGGTTCTCGCTCTCACTGACACTCGCCGTGGTGTTCTTCTCGTCGAATCCGTCTTGACCAGACATGCAGTCCTCTCCTTCGTGTTCTCCAGCAATCTAGATCGATCGCGGCCGTCTTCCCAATCCCAATCGGATCGGCCACGCGAGATGCCCGTGTCATCCCTCCGCGCAGAGACGTGGAGATGGGCCGCCACGACGTGCTTGCCAACCTGGCGGCGACGGTGACATCGTCCCTCAGGAGTCGAGCAGGGGCCACAGGAGTGCGCGCGATCACGTCTCACGACGTCTTGGTCAACGGCTCGCCGTTGAGGCGGCTCCCACGCGACGGCTGCCTGAAAGGGCGTGTCTGCTGACTGACGCTCCGCCGATCCTCTTCTCGGTCATCATCCCGCTCGAGTTCCATCGCGGCAGGGCGGAGGACTGCATCGCGGCGTGGTCGGACCAACGAATCGACCGCACCACCTACGAGCTCATCCTCGTCGTCCCGCCCGGCTTTCGGCGGCGGCATCTCGTCGCGCTTCGCGCCCGCCTCGCTCTGCACGACCAGGTGCTGCGTTCGACGGCGGCTCATGACATGGCGCTCTCGGCCGAAGGCGCTTCCGCCGCGCGAGGCGAGGTGCTCTTCTTCACGGAGTCGCACGTCTGGCCGACGCCCGACGTCCTCGCGAAGTGCCGAGACGTGCTCGCCGCCCACCCGGAGTGGAGCGCGTTCTCCTGCACGTCGGAGCGGGTCACGTCGAACCGCCTGTCGGTCGTCGAGGCCGACATGTACGAGGCCGATATCGCGTACGGGATGACCGAGCACCCCTGGCGCAAGATCCTCGATCAGTGCTTCGTCACGCGGCGGACGGCCTATGTCGAGACCGGTGGATTCCCCGCCGAGTACGGCCACTTCGCCGAGTGGGTCCTCGCCGCACGCTATCACGCCCGCGGCTTCACGATCGGCCATGTGCCGGAGATTCGGCTCCGCCATCAGTACAGCGGACACATCGGCGTGTTGCGCGAGTTCACGTGCGACTTCATCGACGGTGAGGCGGCCTTCCTCGGGCGGCCGCGGAATCGGCCCGGCGACGAGCTGATCGAAACGCCCCCGGAATGGGAGGCTCACGCCAACTGGGATCGGCACATCGCCCGCGCGATCGTCGCGTCGGCGCTGCGCGACGCTCACGGACCGAACGCCGAGCGGCGCGAAGAGCGCCACCAACGCGCGCCTCGCATCGTGCAGTGGCTTCCCGCCGCGCTCGTCGGCACCGGCTTCGACCGCGCCGCCGCGGCGATCGAACGATGGCGGGCAAGAGCCGTGGTCGCGTGGGCGAACCGCTTCGGCACCCTCGAACAGACGCGCGGGGCGTTTCAGACGTACACGACGGCGCTCATCCGCGGCCGCCGCCTTCGACACGCCGCCGAGCGCAACGCCTCACGGCGGCGCATGGCTCGAGTCGCCGATCGCCTGCGCTGGACGCCGGGGGATCCCGGCACCGTGGCGGTCGCCGGCGCGCATCAGCCGGAGGTGTGGGCGGGCGTGACGTTTCGCTGGTCCGAAGCGGTCGCGGTCGCATGCGGCACACTGCGGCCGGGCCGCTACGTCGCGACGATCGAATGTGCGCCCATCCGCAGGCTCGGCGAGAGCGCCGCGGTCCGCTTCTTTCACAATGGCGAACGCATCCCGGCCGACCAGGTGACGCTCGACGGCTGGTCGTTCCGCATGCCCGTGACGGTGCCACGAAGCGGCCGTTCGGCGATCGTCTGGATCTGCGATCCCTTTCCCGCTCCCGGCGACGCTCGCACGCTCGGGCTTCCGCTGATCCGCGTCGGTTGGACGACGGAATCGGACGCGACACGCGAAGCCGAGGCCGACGACACCCAGCCGGCGGACGGCCGCGCGCCGCGTGAGGCAGACGCCACCCTGGCCGTGCGCGACGCCCGCCCCATCTCGGGTCTCGACGTTCCCGCCGTTGACCCGTAGACCTGATTGAGCCCGACCGGCCGCTACACGAACACGATGCAGACCGGCGCCGGCGCGTCCAGCGTGACGTCGGTCATCGTCAGCTTCCCGCTCGCGCGGTCGATCCTCTGGACGAACGACTTGTGCACGTTCTGGCCTTCGGTGATGACCCAGTCGCCGGTCGGATCGATCTTGAAGTTCCGAGGCGTGCCGCCGGCCGGAAAGTGGCCCTGCGGCGCGAGCGTTCCGTTGGCCTGATCGATGGCGAAGAGCGCCAGGCTGTTGTGCCCGCGGTTGGAGACGTAGAGATGCTTCCCGTCGGGATGAACCTCGATCTCGCCGCACGACCCCGTCCGCGGCGCATCGGGCGGCAGCGTGTCGTGCGTGTCGAGCGCCGTCAGCGAGCCGCTGGCCGCATCCCACGCGAACGTCGAGACGGCGCGGCCCGCTTCATAGCACACGTACAGGTACTTCCCGTTCGGGTGGAACGCCAGATGCCGCGGCGCGGCCCTGAGCTTCGTCGCATCCACGGCCGGCGGCGTGTTCGGCGTGAGCATTCCGCTGGCCGCATCGAACGTGTAGACGACGATCTGATCCCACCCCTTCTCTGCCACGACCAGGAACTTGTTGTCGGGCGACATCAGCACGCAGTGCGGATGCGAGGTGGGCGGATTGGCGGCGCCGGGAGCGGCATTGGGATCGACCTTCTTCGGTCTCGGCGTGTGCGGCACGAGCTGGGCCGGCGCATCCGGCAGCCTTCCGTCCGATCCGATCGGAAAGACGACGATGGACGTGCCGATCGCACCTGGGCCGTCGCCGTAGTTGCCCGCGATCGCCCACTTGCCCGAGCGATCGACCAGCATGTGCGCCGGCGCGCGGCCGTTCGTTTTCGATCGGCTGATCTGAGTCAGCGCGCCCGACGTGGCGTTGATCGAGAACGCCGTAATCGCGCCGTCGGGACCGCCCGCCTCCGGCGGCGGCAGCTCGTTGGCCGCATACAGGAATCGCCCGTTCGGGTGGAGCGCCAACCAGCTCGGGCTGTCGGTCTCGGCCGCGACGCCCAGCGCCGTGGCCTGACCGGTCGAAGGGTTGAATCGAAAGGCGTAGATGCCTTTGCTGCCGGCGTTGTTGTTCGTGTAGGTGCCGACGTAGACCAGCCGTTCGCCCCCCTGCGCCGAGGCCTGCGCCGCGCGCATTATCGCCGGGGCCCACGCCGCCGTCACCAGAAACGTCCGTCGCGTCGTCTTCATGGACTGGCTCCCTCGGGGGGATTCTACGTGCGAATGCGGATGCCGTGCATCGCGCCGCCTCGACGCTCTCTTGTGGCCCCGCGCTCCCTGGGACGCTCGGACGGGTGGACGTTGCCGAGTGCGCGACGAGGCCGTACACTCGATCCCGACAGCTCAGCGGCTCGGTCCGGTTCGTCTGCAGCGTTCGAGGCTGTCGAGGCAGGGACTTCTGCGTACGCTCCTCACGCTGTTCGGGCTCGTCCGGCTGGCCGGATTCGCTACTGACCCATTACTCGACGGCGAGCGCCTGCACGCGGTCGTCGGCGAACCGTCGCGCGTGGTGCACGGGCCGGCCCACGAGCGGCCGCTGACCGTCGTCTCCTGGAACATCGCGAGGGGCACGCGGTACGAAGAGATCCGCGACGTGCTCGTCGCGGCTGACGCCGACGTCTACCTGCTGCAGGAAGCCGACCACGGTGTCCGGCGGTCGAAGTACAGGAACGTCGCGGCCGACCTCGCCGCGGACCTGGGCATGAACTGGGTGTTCGCGGGCGAGTTCCAGGAGATCGGCGAATCGAAGGGCAACGTGCCGGCGCTGACCGGCCAGGCCGTGCTCAGCCGGTATCCGATCGACGACGCCGTCGCGCTCCGCTTCAAGAACCAGGCGGATCTCCGATGGAAGCTCGACCCGTTCCAGCCGCGCCGGGGCGGGCGCATCGCGCTCCGCGTCGCCACGGCCGGCATCGTCTTCTACAACGCGCACATCGAGAGCGCGAAGGACGACAGGTTCCGGCACAAGCAGATCGACGAGATGCTGGCGGATCGGTCGACGGCCGTCGCGCTCGAGGTTCCGGTGGTTTTCGCCGGCGACTTCAACACGCTCTCGATGCCCCACGACTCCCCGATCGTGCGCTGCCTGACGAAGGAAGGGTTCGTCGACGCGCTCGGGACGATCGACGCTCCCCGCCGGACATCGATCCACCATCGGGTGCCGCTCGACTGGATCTTCTCGCGGAACATCACCGCGCTCGGCGGACGCGTGATCGACGGCGGCCGCGCGTCCGATCACTTGCCGCTCGTGGCGGAGTTCGCGACGTCGACCGTGGTGGCGTCCCTTCGGTAGGTCGGCGTCGTACGTCGCGACTCATGACGCACGACGGCTCGTCGGCTCCCCATCAGACGTACGGCGCGCGCGCCGTTCCTGCACGACGAGCATGAGCAGGCCGACCGCCGTCCAGATCGCGGCCCGGACTCGGCGCATGAGCGCCAGGCTCAACCCCAGGCTGGCTTCGTAGCCGAGCGCGCGGGCCAGAAGCGCCGAGCCCCCTTCCGAGATGCCGATCCGCCCCGGCACGGCGCTGCCGGCGGTGTTCACGAGCTTGCTGACGACCTCGAAGACGAGGGCCGCGCCGATGGTCGGGAGAGCACCGAGCGCGTTGAGCATCACGTACGCTTCGAGCACGAGCGTGGCGTGTTGTCCGAGACAGAGCACCCCGAGCACGGGTGCGACGCCGTGATGCTCGCGCCAGAACGTCCGGACGGCGTCGAGCGGCCGGCCCCACGATCGGGAAGCGCGCGGCGGCCGTTCGTGGCGGCGAGTCCACAGCCACCATCCCGACAGAACCAGCAGGCACGATGCCGTCCAGGCCACCGGCTGCCACGTGGGATGACGGCGCAGAGCGAGCACGGCCGGCACCGCCACGATCAGCAGCGCGGACGTCAGGCTGTACATGAAGCGTTCCGCGGCGCCGGCGGCCACGCTGGCGCCGACGGGCACGAGATGCCGCGTGAGCACCGCCCGGGTCGGCTCGCTGGAGAACGGTCCGGCCCAGGTCAGGTAGCCGACGGCATCGCCGGCAATCGTCGCGCAAATCGCGTCGGACCACGGCGGACGCTCGGCAGGGCGGAGCACGAGCCTCCACCCGATCGTCTGCAGCCCGTACTTGATGGCGCCGAGCGCGAGCACGATCGGCAGGATGGGGGCGAGGCCAGCGAGCTGGCGGGCAATCACCGACGGCCCGAGGTGAACGACGAGCGCTGCCAGCAAAGCCGCGCCGCCTGCGGCGACGAGCGGAACGGCCCAGCGCGGAATGGACGCGGTCACGTCACTGGCGAACGAGGTCGCGCTCGAGCCTCGCGATGGCCGGCTCGATCTCGATGCGCGCGCGGCGGAGATCCCCGACGAAGTCGATCTCGATCCATGGCAGCCCGTTCGTCGGGACGGCAATCAGCGGCCATTGGCTGGCGAACGCCTTGTACGCGGCCGGCGCCCAGTCGTTCTCGTGGTTGGCGGCCACGAGCTTGTCGAGACATCCCACGAGCCGCTCGGCGCCGTCGCTGAACTTCGCCATGCCCACGTTGTGCGCGTGCGCGCGCGCCGGCGGCAGGACCTTGCTGAAATCGACGATCTGACGGCCTCGCAGCTCCACCTTCATGTCCTCGGCCTCGAACGTCGTTCCGACCTCGACGAGGATGGCATCAGGGTCCGGCGTGTCGAGCAACTGGCGATAGAGCTGCGGCGCGGCGAGCACGTCGGAGTTCAGGATCACCGCGCCGCCAACCAGCTCCTTCCTGGCGAGCCAGAGCGAGAACAGGCTGTTCGTGGCTTCGTACCGATCGTTCTCCACGTATCGCACGTGCGGCCCGAGCGACTCACGAATCGCGGCGGCCTGGTACCCCACCACCACGACGACGTCGTTCACGCCCGCCGACTCGAGGGCCGCCAGTTGACGTTCGAGCAGGGTGCGGCCACCCACCTCGAGCAGGCACTTGGGCCGATCGTTCGTGAGAGGCCGCAGCCGGCTGCCCACGCCGGCGGCCAGGATGATGGCTTTCGTCACGCTCACGGCTGCTCCGTTCCCGCTCACCTCAGGACGCGCCGACATCGCGCACCGTTTCGCGCCTCACCGAGACCCGCCGGACGAGAAACGGGGCCACGGCGATGATGATGACGCCGCCGAGCGTCGCGCCGAACGCCCAAAGGACGAGCAGCGCCTTCAACTGGTTGACGATCGCCAGCACCACCACGAGGTGCGCGATCGTACTCCGTTTGATCCATTGCCGTCCCCATCGGGCGAACCGCTGAACGGCCCCGGCCGACGTCAGCGCGGCGGCGGACGAATCGTCGAACCGGCCGGGATCGGCCGCAGCGACGCGATGGCGCAGATAGAGCGTCACGACCGCCACGACCAGCGATCCGATGGCTGCGACGAACGCCGCGGTCTCGAAGACCGATCGGCCCGTGTCGGTGCGGACCGCGATCGCCAACGCGGCGAGCAGCAGCACGTACGTGGCGTAGTCGACGACCGTCTCGAACCACGCGCCGAAATCGGAGTCGCGCACCGAGAGCCGCGCGACCTCGCCGTCCGAGCAGTCGAGCACCATGCTCGCGTAATAGAGCAGCGCGCCCGCGAGCCCGGGCAGGTAGCGCCCCCGGCTGATGCACCAGGCGGAGAGCACCGCCACCACCAGCCCGGCCAGCGTGACCTGTGACGGCCGGACGTCGAGACGCGCGAGCCGAATCGAGAGCGGCACGGAGAAGCGCCGGATGATCTTCGTGAAGAAGCTCTCGCGGCTGCCACCGTTGAGGTGTCGCACGAGGTCGCGCTCGAGCCGCGCGGCGGTCCCGTCCGACAGACGACGGGTGAAGCTGTCGATCGGCAGCAGGCGGAGCGACCCGGTCGCGGCCAGCCGCTCGGCCGCGGCCGCCAGCGACTCACACGTCCGCACGACCGCGACGGCTGCAGTGGGGAGACACAGCAGAACCGGAACGCCGGAGTCGTTCACGGCGATGGCCTGCGAGCGGTCGCCGCGTTCGGCGTCGGTCGAGAGCGCAATGAGCGAGGCAGCATCGACCACGACGTCGGGTCCGATGACGATGACGGGCCCGGCCACGAGCGCGCCGAACGGGCCGGCGGCCGAGTGATCCGCGGTGAACGGAACGCCGCGCCTGGCGAGCGCGCTCGACGACGAGGGTGCGGCCGACCAGACGGTCACGGGCGAGAGGCCCACGCGGTGCGCGACGAGCACGGCGCGCTCCCAGACGGCCAGCGATCCAATCCGCGCCGCGGCGGCTCCGACGATCACGAGCGCTCGCGGGGCCGTCATCGCGCGGCCTCCGTCGCGTCGCCGGTCGACGACGACTCGAGCAGCAGCTCCGCCTCGAGCCACCACCGCGGGCGAAACACCGCGCGAACCGGACGCCCGCTCGACGGTCCCGACGCGAGATACGCGATCCGGAACTTCGTGTCGTCGCCCGTCCGTCGATTCCGCACCTCGAAGCGCCCATCGATGACGTCGCGAAACGTGCCGGTCTTCGTCCGGAATGCAGGCTGGTACGAACAGGACAGGAGCGACGCGTCGTAGAGCGCCCGATTGTAGAGGTAGGCCACGGGCTCGACACGCGCGCGCGAGCCGGACGACGTCCGGCACGGTCCAAGGCTGCGCTCGATGAGCGACGTCATCGCGAACAGAAAACCCGGCGCGACGCCCGCCGGCCGATCCAGGGGTCGCGGCGTCGCCGCGCGCTCTCGAAGCGCGCTCAACACCGCATCGAGCTGCCGGTACGACACCCGCGCGTCCATCGTGAGCGTCGCCGACCTCGTGACGGCATGATCGGACGACATCGTGGTCTGCACGCCTTTGAAGGTCGTCCCGCCGCTCGATCGGCGCCGATCGACTTCCGACTTGGCCTCGTCGAGGCTCTGTTCGTCCGAAGCCGTCATCAAGCCGATGACCTCCGCCTCGCCGTTCGAAACCGTTTCCTTGACGTATCCCCAACGGTTGATCTGTCGCGGCGCGCGCTCCGGATCGGTACCCACGAGCAGCTCGATCGTCTGCTCGGCGCCGGCAGTCTGCCAGGTGATTCTGGCTTCGCCGACGGCATCACGCCCGATCCAGAAGAGGAGCATCGGGCGGATGCTCGCGTTCAGCACATAGCGCTGCTCGACGACCGAAGGAGATGCTTCGGGATGGCTGGCCGCGGCCATGCCGGCGAGCACTGCGCCAAGGAGCGCGACGATGGTCGGAGGCGAGGCCGCCATGCCCATCCGAATTGCAAGACGCGAGCCCAGCGCGGCGAGAAAGGACGGTCAGGTTCCAGGGGCATGACGGCGCCACGGCGCGGACTTCTCCGGGGATACCGGGATAACCGCGAAGAGGAGCCGGGCGTGCTGCTCCCAACGAGCGCGGGAAGGCAGGCGCTCCTCTCAGGCCTCGTCGGCCGACCTTGGCGCCGCTTCGGCTCCCGGAGGTTCGCGAAAGGGATCCATCGGAATCGGCAGGTACTCGACGTCGAGGACCTCGAGGTGTTCGGTCTTCGTCGGCGCGCGCAGGACGACGCGGTCGCCCGGACTGGCCTTCATGAGCGCGTGCGCCAACGGCGACCGCCAACTGATGTACCGCCGGTGCACGTCGACTTCGTCGATGCCGACGATGCGGACGACGTGCTCGACGCCGCCGGCGTCCCGGTAGGTGACGGTAGCGCCGAAGAACACGCGGGCGGCGGCCGACGCCGGTCGCGGCGCCGCCGGGTCGACGACCTCGGCCGCGTCGATCCGCTTCGTCAGAAACCGGATCCGCGAATCGATCTGGCGCAGACGGCGTTTGCCGTACTGGTAGTCGGCGTTCTCGCTGCGGTCGCCGTTGCCGGCCGCCCACGCCACGACCGCCGTCACGGCCGGCCGTTCGCGGGTCATGAGAAAGCGATGTTCATCCTTCAGCCGCTGCAGCCCCGCCGGCGTGATGTAGTTCTTCAGCGCCGGGCCCGGCGGCTCGCGCACCGGTTCTCTCAGCGGTCTCTTCGTTCGCATCGCAGCGCTCCTGCCCGACACCTGCCGCCCTCCGGCAGTTCCACATCTCCTTTGTACACGAGGCAACGCTGGTAATCGCCTGAGCGGCAATGCCAACTGAGCGATCACGAACTGCGGGCAGCGCGCATTGCGCACCCGTCAGAAACGGTAGGCCCAGCCGACGAGCAGGCTCAGCGTCGGAACATCGGCGAAGCTCGTGATCGGGTAGCCGTCGCCGGTCCTGATCACGTGCAAGACCGCGTCCGCCTGGATTACGCCGTGCGGCCCGGCAGGCGCCTCGATGCCGGCAGAAAGGCTCACGCCGGGACGGTGCAGCGCGGCGTTCCGATACGCGATCGTGTACAGCCCGCCGCCCGCGGACACGCGCGCGCACACCGGCGGCCATCCGGTCCGGATGCCGATGAGCGCCACGAGATGGCGCGCCGACATCGAACCGATCGACCGGTCGTCGGTCACGCGATACCCCGCACCGGGGTCGTAGCGCGTGCGGCGGACATCCCACCGCGCCGTCGCGCCTTCGATTCGCAGACGCAGCGGCCCCACGAGAGGCAGGTCCGCACGGCCAGCCACGTGGGTTCCTGCGTGCACGCTGCCGGATCCGCCGTCGTCCTCCACGACATCGGCCGGCAACTCGAGGTACGGAGACGACTTGCCCACGGCGATGCCGACGCTGGGCGGCTGCGGCAGCCGGCAGTCGCCGGCGCCCTGTGCGTGCGCCGTGTCGGCCGTTTCGATCGCGCACAGCATCAGCCAGGTGATCGCCGCCCGAGGCCTCATGTCGTCAACGGATCTCGCCGTCCGCAGCGCGGTCGAGCGTGGCCCGTGTCACCACGAGAGCCAGCCTCGGCCGTGCGCTGCGGCCATTGTGCCCCAAGGCCAGCCGGAGCGGCGGCGCCGACACCTTGCCTGCCGCGCCCGCCGTGCCCTACTCTGGCAGGCGTTGTCACGGGGTTTTCCGGCATGACCGACTCGCTCACCGCGGAAGCCTCTGGACCATCGATCCCGCCGGACATCAAGTGCGCGCAGGATTACGAGCGCCTTGCACCGCGATTCCTGCGCACACCCTTCTTCGAGTACATCGCCGGCGGCAGCGCTGAAGGTGTGACGACGGCGGCGAACCGGCGCGAACTCGGCGCCTGGACGGTGTGTCCGCGCGTGCTCGCCGAAGTCGCGCACGGCCACACGCGGCTGATGCTCGGTGGCGACGAACACCTGCATCCGATCCTGCTTGCGCCGGTGGCCCATCAGAAGCTGGCACACCCCCAAGGTGAGCTCGAGAGCGCGCGGGCGGCCGCCGCGACGCGCACCTGCATGGTGGTCAGCACCCTGTCGAACTACACGCTGGAAGACATCGCCGGTGCCGGCGGCACGGGCCACTGGTTTCAACTCTACGCGCAGCCCGATCGCGCCGCGACCGCCGACTTGATCCGGCGCGCGCAAGCCGCAGGCTACCGCGCGATCGTGCTGACCGTCGACGCACCGGTGCAGGTTCCAAGCCTCGATGCGCAGCGTGCAGGGTTTCAAATGCCCGCCGCCTGCACGACGCCGAATCTGGCCGGCTACGGCCCGGTACCCGCACACGATCTCGCGCGCGGCGAGAGCCGGGTGTTGCACGGCTACATGCGCCGCGCCGCGACGTGGCGCGATCTCGAGTGGCTGCGTGCAGAGACGCCGCTGCCGCTGTGGGTGAAAGGCGTCCTGCATGTGGACGATGCCCGCGCGCTTCGGGACGCCGGCATCGCCGGCATCGTCGTGTCCAATCATGGAGGGCGCGGGCTGGACGGCGCACCGGCGAGCTTGGCGATGCTGCCGGAAGTTCGCGCCGCGGTGGGCGACGACTACCCGGTGCTCTTCGACAGCGGCATCCGCTCCGGCATGGACGTGTTCAAGGCACTGGCCCTCGGGGCGGATGCCGTCCTGATCGGACGCCTGCAGGTGTACGCGCTCGCCGTCGCCGGCGCGCTCGGCGTCGCGCACGTCGTCACGTTCCTACGCGAGGAACTGGAGATCTGCATGGCGCTGAGCGGATGTGCCACGTTGGCCGACATCCGGCGCGCGACGCTCCACCGATGAGCACGTTCGACGGTCGGGTGCGCCGTTTCAACGATCAGGTGGACGATTGGCTGCGAGATCGTGGTGCCGCGGCCGGCTCGTCGAGCAGTTGACGAACCGCGGCCTTCGCCCGTTCGCGCACGTCTTCGGGAAGCTCGACGTTCGCCGCTTGCCTGCACAATCCCACGGTCTTCCGGAGTCCGTCGAGCAGAGCCGCGCACCCCGGACATTCGAGGCTGTGTTGCTCGATCGCGTCGCACGCCGAGGCGTCGAGATCGCCGTCGAGGTACGCCGAGATGTTCCGGAGTGTCTCCTGACAGGCGGGAACGTGCGGAGCGGTCATGCGTCCTCCAGGTGCTGGCGCAGCATCAGGCGCGCGCGATGCAGCCGCTGCTTCACGTTGGCTTCCGAGTAACCGGTGATCGTCGCCACCTCGCGCGTCGACAGGCCTTCCATCTCGCGCAGGACGACGATGATCCGGTAAGCCGGTGGCAGCGTCTCGAGCGCCGTGCGCAGGCGCGCGTCGACGGCCGCCCGCACCATCTGCTCGTCGATCGGCGCCGTCCGATCGGCCACGTCCATCGGCGCCGCCTCACCGCGGGCGCCCGCGTCGAGCGGCACGAGCGCCGCGGGCTCTCCGGCTCGCCGCCGTCGCTTCATCAGACAGGCATTGCGCACCGTCGAGTACAGCCACGTGCGGAACGCGGACGGATCGTCGATGCGCCGGACGTATTGGAACGTCCTGAGCAGCGCCTCCTGCATCACGTCCTCGGCGTCCTCGGGATGGCCGCAGACGAGGACGCTGAACCGATACGCCACTTCCTGCGCGCGCATCAGGAGCCGCTCCATGGCCGTGCGATTCCCGGCCGCCGCTTCGCGTACGAGCGCGGCGTACTCCGCGCGGTCGCGATCGCGCGCCTCGGTCGCGGCCGCGGCCGGTTCAGACTGCACAGCCATCGGCATCGATTGTACGAGCGTCGATGGTGGCGTGAAGGTGGATGTCGGCATTGAGCGAGCTCGTAATCAGACAGTTGCGCTTCACCTTGTCGAGCACGCGATGCACCAGCGCGTCACTGACACCTTCCGGCACTGCCACGCGCACGTCCAGATCGATCCGCGTGAAGCGCATCACGCCGTCGGCGCGGTCCAGGGTGCCGGATGCCTCGCAGATCATCTCGGTCCAGGCCAGTTGCGACGCCCGAGCCACGCCTCGGAACGTGATCGCGAAACAGTCGGCCGCGGCTCCCACGAGCAACGTCTCCGGTGACCACAAATCGCCGGGACCGCCGAATTCGATGGGCGCGGCCGTCGCCAAGGCGCCCGCGCCGGGCGTCGTCAATCGCACCTCGCCACCTCTGTCGGGAACGGCCGTGACGACGTAACGGTGGGGTAAAGGCAGCATCGGACATCACCTCCATCTCAGAGATGCAGGACTCGGTCCGGAAGTGACAGCGCGCGCAGGCCGTTGTCACCTTCGTGCCGGATCCTGCATCTCTCCACCGGCATGGGGAAATTCGCCGCCTGTCTGGTTTCTGCTGGCCTGCTGCTGGTGCTGCTGGCCGCGCCCGCGCGGGCCCAGGACGTCCTGACACTGGCCCAGGCCACTCAGCAGGCGTTCGCCCGCAACGCCGCGTTGCGCGCCTCCCAGGCCGAGGTCGACGAGCGCGGCGCGCGCGCCTCCGAAGCACGCGCCGGCTGGTTCCCCCGCGTTTCGGTCGCGGAATCCTGGCAGCGCGGCGATCAACCGGTGTTCGTTTTCAGCTCGCTCCTGGCATCCCGCCGGTTCGCCGCCGAGAACTTCGCCATCGACGCGCTCACTCATCCGAATGCGATCGGCTTTCACCGCGGCTCATTCGGGATTCAGCAGCCGATATTCGACATCCGGCTGGGCGCGGAGGTCGAGCAGGCCCGTCTGGCGCGTGAGGTTGCGCAGTTGACCCTGGACGAGGCCCGCGGGGCGCTGGCAGTTGCCGTCGCAGAAACGTACGGCCGCGTCGCAGCAGCGGACGCCACCCGGGGCGCCGCGGATGCGGGCCTGCAAGCCGCTCGTGCTGACCGTGCACGCGCCGCCGCCCGCCGCGATGCCGGCATGGCCACCGACGCCGACGTGCTCGCCCTCGACGCACACGTTGCGGCGCTCGTCCAGCGCGTGATTCAGGCCGATGGCGAGGCCGCCATCGCACGGGCCGAGCTCAATCGGCTGACAGGCGCGCCGATCGATCGCGTTCCTCACGTTGTCGACCTGGCCGAGGCAGGTCCGGCGCCCGAGCCCGTCGAGGTTCGTGCGCTGCTCGCCGAGGCGGAGGCTGCTCGCCCTGCGCTGCGCCGCGCGTCCGTGCTGGAGCAACTGGCGCGAAGCGAGGGCCGGCTCGCGCGGGCGGCCCTGCTGCCGCGCGTGATCGCGCAGGGCGGCGTCGAGATGAGCGGCAACCGCTTCGACGACCGTGCTTCGTCCTGGCTCGTTGGCGCCGAGATGAGCTGGAACCTCTCGCTCGGCGGGGCCGAACGCGCGCGCCTGCGCGCGACATCGC
Organism: Acidobacteriota bacterium; assembly: GCA_020853395.1. Taxonomy (NCBI): domain Bacteria; kingdom Pseudomonadati; phylum Acidobacteriota; species Acidobacteriota bacterium. The sequence goes on along the minus strand of JADYYY010000013.1, from coordinate 27,353 downwards.
ACGCACGAACGCGAGTCGCCGCCGAAGCCGACGATGCCAGGGCGGCGGCGCACGTCGAGATCCTCACGGCGGTCATCGAACAGCGATCCGCATTCGCACGCATGGAAGCGGGCCGCGCGGCCGTTGCCCAGGCGCGCGAGAGCGAGCGCATCGTCCGCGATCGGTTCGATGCAGGGCTCGCGAGCGTGACGGACTTGCTGCGGGCGCAGACCGCGGTGCTCGATGCCGAGGCACAACGCACGGCTGCCGGTGTGGGCGCCCTGATCAGCGCGGCGAAGTTGACGCAGGCGCTCGGACGACAGCCTTGACGCGAGGTCCCGTGAAGCCGATTCTCCCTTCTCTCCTCGGGCTCGTCGTCCTCTCGGCCGGCTGCGGCAGTGGGACGCCGGCAGCACCGGCAGCCTCGACATCCGGCCCGATCGCCACGGTGCGCGTGCAGGCTGCTGACCTGCCGTCCACGTTTGAAGCAGGCGGCATCGTGCGCGCGCGGACCACCGCCGTCATCGCCAGCCGTCTTCTGGCGCCAGTCGTCGCGGTGCACGTGCGCCCCGGCGATCGAGTGCGCCGCGGCGCACCGCTCGTCACGCTCGAAGGGCGCGAGATGGCCGCCGCCCATGCACGGGCCCGGGCCGTCTTGAGCGCGAGCGAAGAGACCGTTCGCGCAGCGGAGGGATCCGTGCAGGCGGCGGACGCGGCGGTGACGCTGGCACGCACGACACACGATCGAATGCGGACGTTGTTCGAAAAGCGATCGGCGACGGCGCACGAGCTCGATCAGGCGACGGCGGCACTCGACGGCGCGCAGGCACAGATGGCCTCGGCGCGAGCGAATCTGGCGGCCGCCGTGGCGTCGCGCGCCGCCGCTGACGCCGCTGTCGAGCAGGCCGCGTCGGCCCAGACTTACACGTCGTTGACCGCGCCGTTCGACGGGGTCATCACGGACCGCGCCGTTGATCCCGGTGACATGGCCGCGCCGGGCCTACGGCTTCTCACGCTCGAAGATGCAGAGGCCGTCCGCCTGGAGTTGACGCTCGACGAAGCGCGCGCGGCCTTGGTGTCGACGTCACGCCCCAGCCGCGTCTCGGTTCGGGTCGAGCAGCAAGTCCGTGACGGACGAGACGAGCCGTGGATCGAGGCGGTCGTGGCCGAGATCGCGCGCGTCGATCCCGCGTCGCACAGCTTCGTCGTGAAGCTGGATTTGCCTGCGACGGTGCGGCCTCTGTCGGGCACGTTCGGCCGTGCGCGGTTCGAAGGCCCTCCGCGCAAGGCACTCGTCGTCCCAGCATCGGCCGTCGTCCGCCGCGGCCAACTGACGTTCGCTTACGTCGTGGACGATGACGACCGTGTGCGTCTGCAGCCGATCTCGCCAGGCGCACGCGTCGACGATCGCCTCGAAGTGCTGGCGGGCCTGAGCGAAGGGCTCAGGGTCGTGGCGCAGCCCCCAGCCTCGCTGTCCGAAGGGGTTCAGATTCGTGAGGGCGGCCGATGACTGCCGGTCGAGGCCCGGCCGGACGGATTGCGGCGGCCTTCATGCATTCCAAGCTGACGCCGCTCGCGATCGTCGCGTCGCTCGGCCTGGGAACGTTCGCCGTCGTCGCGCTGCCGCGCGAGGAAGAGCCCCAGATCGTCGTGCCGATGATCGACGTGAGCGTCGAGCTGCCCGGCGCTTCACCGACCGAAGTCGAGCAGCGTGTGGCGAGGCCCGTCGAGCAGTGGCTCTGGGAAGTGCCCGGGGTCGAGTACGTCTACTCGACGTCGCAAGCCGGCCGCGGGATGGTCATCGTCCGCTTTCTCGTCGGCCAGGACCAAGAACAGGCGCTCGTCCGCCTGAATCAGAAGCTCGGCGCCCATGCCCACGAGCTGCCGCCTGGCGCCTCGCCGCCGCACGTGCAGGCGCGATCGATCGATGACGTGCCGGTGATGACGCTGACGCTGTGGGGTCCTTCCTACGACGACCTGCAGCTCCGGGCTATCGGCCGACAACTCCAGGAATCTCTGAAAGAGCTGACCGATGTCTCGGAGATGGCCGTCATCGGCGGCCGCCCGCGGCAGATCACCGTCGCTCTCGATCCCGCCCGGCTGGCGTCGCGCGGCATCGGCCCGCTCACGGTCGTGCGCGCGCTGGAAGCGGCCAACGTCCGCATCCCGGCCGGCCGGATCGTCTCGAACGATCGCGCCTGGCTGGTCGACAGCGGACGATGGATCGAGTCGATCGACGACGTACAGAACCTCGTGATCGGGTCACGCGCAGGATCCCTGCTGCGGCTGTCGGACGTCGCATCCGTCGAGGACGGCGGTGGCGAGCCTGCGAGCTACGTGATACAGCACCCGCGGCCGGGCGAGGCGTTCCCGGCCGTCACGCTGTCGATCGCCAAGCGCAAGGGGGCCAACGCGATCACGCTGACGCGCGCCGTCGAGCATCGGATCGACGAACTGCGAGGGCACCTGCTGCCGCGCGATCTCACCGTGTCGATCACTCGCAACTACGGTGAGACCGCGGCGCACAAGTCGAACGAGCTGCTGTGGCACATGCTGCTCGCCGTCATCTCGGTGTCCGTGCTCATCTGGCTCGTGCTCGGGCGGCGCGAGTCGATCGTCGTGCTGGCGGCCATTCCCGTCACGCTGGCGCTGACGCTCTTCGTCTTCTCGCTCTACGGCTACACGCTCAATCGCATCACGCTCTTCGCGCTGATCTTCTCGATCGGCATCCTCGTGGACGATGCGATCGTCGTCGTCGAGAACATCGTGCGGCATGCGCGGGCGATGAAGCCCGGCGACTCGTTGGGACCGGTCGCCCTCGCCGCTGTCAACGAGGTCGGCAATCCGACGATTCTCGCCACGCTCACGGTCGTCGCCGCCATTCTCCCGATGGCGTTCGTCGGCGGCCTGATGGGACCGTACATGCGGCCGATTCCGATCGGTGCGTCTGCCGCGATGGCGTTCTCGCTCCTCGTCGCGTTCGTCGTCACGCCGTGGGCGGCGGTGCGCCTCCTCGGCAGGCCGCATGGCGATGCGCCTGCCGCGGAGGATCGCGCCACGCGGCTCTATCGGCGCGTCATGGGGACGCTCATCGCCAACCCTCGACGCCGCATGGCGTTTCTCGGTCTCGTTGCGGGCCTGCTCGTGGCGGTCATGGCGTTCGTGCCGGCCGGCCTCGTCTCCGTGAAGATGCTGCCGTTCGACAACAAGAGCGAGCTGCAGGTCATCGTCCGGCTGCCGGAGCAATCGCCGCTCGAAGCCACGGCTGGCGTCGCCGGCGCGCTCGCGGACGAAGCGCTCCGTGATCCGGCCGTCGAGAGCGTGCAGAGCTACACCGGCACGGCGGCGCCCTACACGTTCAACGGGCTCGTACGGCACTACTTCCTCAGGCAGGATCCGAATCTCGCCGACCTGCAGGTGATGCTGCGCGCCCGGAACGAGCGGAGCGAGCAAAGCCACGCGATCGCGGTTCGCCTGCGCGAACGGCTTGCCCCCTTGGCGTCTGGGCTCGGGGCGCGCCTCCAGGTCGTCGAGCTGCCGCCGGGCCCGCCCGTGCTGCAGACGCTCGTCGCCGAAGTCTACGGACCCGACGCGAACCGGCGGCTGGCGCTGGCCGAGCAAGTGCGCGCGATCTTCGAGCAGACGCCTGGCGTCGTCGACATCGACTGGTACGTGGAAGCCGCGCAACCGCGGCTCCGGTTGGAGGTGGACGAGGAGAAGGCCGCGATGGCGGGCACGACGGCGGCCGACGTCGCATCGCTCGTGTCGCTCGCTGGTCGAGGTGCGCCGGCCGGGCTGCTGCACGACGCGCGGGCGCGAGAGGACGTGCCGATCGTGCTGCGCCTGCCGCGCGCGCAGCGCGGCTCGCTCGACGCCGTGCAGAGCCTGCGGCTGACGCCGCAGGACGGGACGGCCGTGGCCGTCGGCGAGATGACACGCACCGTTCGCGACGAAGAGGAGCAGAGCGTTTACCACAAGAACCTGCGGCCCGTGACCTACGTGACTGGAGACGTCGCAGGCGACGTCGAGAGTCCCGTGTACGCGATTCTCGCGATGAACCGCGCGCTCGGACGGATCGCGCTGCCGGAAGGCTACGCGCTCGATGTCTTCACCGCGACGCCGCCCGACGACAGCACGCGGTACGCGATGAAGTGGGATGGCGAATGGCACATCACGTACGAGGTCTTCCGCGACCTCGGCCTTGCCTTTGCCGCCGTGCTCGTCCTCATCTACCTGCTCGTCGTCGGCTGGTTCCAGTCGTTCACGACGCCGCTGACGATCATGCTGGCGATTCCGTTCTCGCTCGTCGGCATCCTGCCGGCCCACGCCGCACTCGGCGCGTTCTTCACGGCGACGTCGATGATCGGCTTCATCGCGGGCGCGGGGATCGTCGTGCGCAACTCGATCATCCTCGTCGACTTCATCGAGCTTCGCGTGCGCGAAGGCATGCCGCTCGCCGAGGCTGTCGTCGACGCCGGAGCCGTGCGCTTCCGGCCGATGGCGCTGACGGCCGCGGCGGTCATCGTCGGCGCCGGCGTCATTCTGTTCGACCCGATCTTCCAGGGCCTCGCGATTTCCCTGATGGCGGGGGAAGTCGCATCGCTGCTGCTGTCTCGCATGACCGTGCCGATCATGTACTACCTCACGCATCGCCGCCTGAACGAAGGAGTCGCCCCATGACCGTTGAACGCTGGCTGCGGCTGATCGCCGGAGGGATCTCCATCGCGAGCCTCCTGCTGGCCGTCTATGTGAATCTCCATTTCCTGTGGCTGACCGCATTCGTCGGCCTGAACCTGTTCCAGTCGGGATTCACGAACTGGTGCCCGATGATGTCGATCCTGAGGCGCGCGGGCGTGCGGGGATGAGTGTCTTTGGGGCATCATTCCCCACTCAGGTCCGGCTCCACCTCATGAGATGAGGAGGTGCGCGCCGGCCGGATGCGGTAGCTTGCCAACGCGGCCTCTCGCGAGCCGTCCTGATGCAGCGCGGAGCCGACGAAGGGCGAGGCTCGACGACACGAACCGCCGGTGGAGTTTGCTCGGCGTCGCGTGGCGCTGCGGCGAGCGGCCCACGTCGGCGCACTGCAGACACGGGGGAACGCATGGACGTCAAACGAAGCGGCTCACAGCCCTCGGCCAAAGGCCCTGCCGACTGGTTCACGGGCGCCGTTCGCATCGATCGGCTGTTCGACGCCCCAGAGCCGGCTCGCGCTGGCGGAGCAAGCGTGACGTTCGAGCCCGGTGCCCGCACGGCATGGCACACGCACCCGCTCGGTCAAACGCTGATCGTGACGTCCGGCGTCGGCCGTGCGCAGCGATGGGGTGGCCCCATCGAGGAGATTCGGGCCGGCGATGTCGCGTGGTTCGCACCTGGCGAGAAGCACTGGCACGGCGCGGCGCCAACCACCGCCATGACGCACATCGCGGTTCAGGAGAAGCTCGACGGCAAGCCCGTGGACTGGCTGGAGCACGTCACCGCCGAGCAGTACGAAGGCCGCGCGGCCGCTTCCTAGGTCGCGCCCGCGATCCGCCGCGGGAGAGGACGGCTGCGGTTGGCTGCGCTACCAGTCGATCGCACGCCGGTCGCGGAAGAAGCCTCCCGTCGGCCCCCCATCGGGCAGCGTCGCCAGCCACACGACGGTGTCCGCGCCTTCCTGCACCGAGCGCGGGGCTGAGCGACCTCCCATGTCCGTGCGGACCCAGCCGGGATCGGCGGCGTTGACGAGCACGCCATCACCGCGATAGCTGTCCGCGAGAACCCGCGTGAACGCGTTCACCGCGGCCTTCGAGATCGAGTACGCCGGCGCGTACGCGGACATCGTCGCGAGCTGCCCTGCCCCAGATGACACGTTGACGACACGGCCGTAGCCGGCGTGCGCCATGGCAGGCACGAAGGCGCGGCACACCTCGATCACGCCGAACAGGTTCGTCTCGACGGTGCCCCGATAATCGCGGGCGGCGATTGACAACGGGGCGTCGTGCTCGCCGACGAGGATGGCGGCGATGTTCACCACGATATCGATGCGACCGGCAAGTGCGGTCACCGCCTGCCTGGCCTCGGCAATGCTGTCGACGCTCGTCACCTCCATCGCCACGACGATGGCGCGGTGTTGATCGGCATCAGGCAGGGAACGGCGGGCGCGTTCGAGCGCGCGAATGTCTCGTCCGGTCAGGACGACCACGAGGCCTCTCGCCAGCAGTTGGCGGGCCGTCTCGAATCCGAGACCTCGATTGGCGCCCGTGACGAGCGCGACGCGCGGCTGTGCAGTGCTCATGTGCCGACCCCGGTTGCCGAGCGCTTCACGGTCCAGCTCATTCCTTGACTCCGTGCCGTCGCAACGCCGCTTGGACCTGCGGATTGCCGTCCGCCATCGCGATGAGCGATCTGGGCTCACCGTTTCCTGGCGCATGGATATCGGCGCCCGCCGCGACGAGACGATCGACCACCGCGGGGTAGTCTCCACCGTGCGCCCTGCGATGGACCGATCCGAACGCTGCCCAGCCAAGCGGCGTACTCTGGTGCACCGGATCCCGGCTGTCGACCGCGACGCGTCCGCGCTGAAGGATCGTCTCCACCAGCTCGACATCGCCGATCCAGCAGGCGGCGTGAAGCGCGGTGCCGCCATCGACGCCACCCGCGGTTTCGTCGAAACCGAGACGGAGCATGAGATGGGCTGCCTCACGGCGGCCGTGGAACACGGCGTACGCCAGGCGTGAGTGGTCGGCAGGCGTGAGCGAGGCTGGCAGCGACGGATCGTCGTCGATGAGCGCCCGCGCGCCGGCTTCGTCACCGGCCAGCGCCGCGTTGACGAAACGCACGTGCGGCGGGCTGCTGCATGCGAGCAGATCGTGGACGTCGCGATGGCCGAACTTCAGGGCCACGTCGTGCGGTGACGAACCGAAACCGAGCGTCCAGCAGTAGATGCTGAGCGGCGGCACCGGCGCGTAGCCGGGTTCGTTGATCCGCGCGGCCACCGCCTGCGGATCGGCATCCAGCACCCGAGCAGCCAGCGTGACGTCGCCGAGACGCGCTGCCATGAAGACGTCGGCACTCGCGCCGCGCTCGAGAAGCCGGCGGCAGACCTCGGGCCGCTCGGCAAGCGCGTACTGTGCGGGCGTCGACTCGTGGTCGATACAGCGGACGTCCACGCCGGCGCCGTGATCCAGCAGCACGTCGGCGATCTCGACCGTGGCCGCCTCGTGGAGGGGCTGTCGCCCGTCGCCGCCGCGTGCGTGAACGAGCGCAGGATCCCCGGCCAGCATCCGTCGCAGTTCGTCGAGCCAACCGAGCCGTGCGGCCACGTTCGGTGTCAATCTCACACCGTGAGAAAGGAGAAGCCGTGCCGTTTCATCGCTGGCGTTGTCCAGCACCGTGAACGGCCCGTTGTCCCACTCGCTCTCGAGATTGAGATCCGCATCGGACGCGATCAGCAGCTCCAGCATCGGCGCATGGTTCGCGGCGATGTGTGCGGCACGCTGACCGAACGCGAACATCGGCGCGTTGACCTGTTCCTTGACGTGCGGCAACGCGAGAAGCCGCCTGGCGGCGGATACGTCGCCGCGAGAGACGGCGTCACGGAACGCCGTGATGTCGCGCTGCTGCAGGCGCTCGACCAGCTTCGGCCACGAATCGCAACCGGCTTCTCGCGCAATGGCGAGTTGCGCGTCCGCGAGTCGAAGAGGCTGCGTGGCGCCGGCGTCCGAGCGGACGGCTTTCAGCCGGGCCAGGGCGGCGTGATCGCCGGCCCTGGCATCGCGCAGCAAGTCCTTGGCGAGCTTGCGCTGCTGTTCGAGATTGATGGGATGCTGAGTGGACACGGACGACCTCCTTCACAACCGCCCGTGTCCGCATCGTGGGCTGAAGAAAGGTCGCGTGACGAACTGCAACCGGCGACAGGTGGGCGCTGCCCTTCCCGCGGACTGGAGGCGTCCTGCACACGCCGACGGGAAGACTAGCGCACGGGCGCCAGCGAGGCAATCACCACCAGCGCTGCGGTTGGCGGCGGCGAGGCGCACTGGTCGGCGCATCGCCGACGTTATTGCGAACGACGGACCCTCACGGCGACTCGACATGTGAAGGCTCGTACGACGGCCGTCGATGCCTGCGGTAAGGTGGGATTCCCGCCGCATTCACTCACATCTCATCGGCCGCTCACCGTTTGGTGAGGACTCCGCGGCCCGGCCTCGGTCACACTTGGGGCCATGAAGACCACTGTGATGAACCCCGTGAAGGCAGTCACTTTTGTCGCCCTCGGCCTGGCCATCGCGGCCATGGGAATCTACGTGGCCCATGCCGACGACGCGCCCGGCGCCGCCGGCATGGGCATGCTGCTGATGGTGGCCGGCGTCGTGCTCGGCGTGAAGGCCGCGCGCAACCGGCTCCCGGCCTGGGCTGCCCGCACGGCGCTCGCCGTAGGCGTCGCGGCCGCCGCCTTCGCCGCATTGCTGACCCATGCGGTCGTCGTGGCCGCACCGCTCTTCCCGCCGTCGCGGGCAGTGCCATCGGTCGTCGGCTCGGCGCCGTCGCAGCGATATGCGGCGGCCGTCGAGCGCGCACGGGAGCTCGTGCGCGCAGCCGTCTTGGAGCAGAACCTGCCCGGGGTGTCCGTAGCGGTCGGCGTCGACTTGCCCTCCGTAGCCTTGGCGAAGGAGGGCACCATCGTTTGGGCGGAAGGGTTCGGATGGAGGGACGTCGTCAGTCGGACGCCCGTCACGCCGAATACGCGATTCAACATAGGCACGGCCGCGTCCGTTGTCATCCCGGCCGTCGCGCCGCTCGGTCTGACCAATACCGGCAGTGAAGCGGCGAAAGAATGGAGCCCTGAAGCGATCGGCGAGGAGGGAGAGGACTTCCCGCCCCTCACGCTGCTCCGCCACGTCATCTGGCAGCCGCTCGGTCTCATGCCCGCGGAGTACCCGTTGCCGGGCGACCGCGCGACGTTCTATGTCCCGAGATCCGATGAGAATCCGCGCCGCGGACGACGCCTGATGTACATGCGCGACCTGGCCTGCTGCGCGAACGGGATGGCGTTCTACTCCACGCCGTCGGATCTCGTGCGGTTCGCGCTGGCGGCGAATCCCGGCAACGTCAACGGCGAGCTCGCCGGCGGGATGGTGATGTCGATGGTCACGCGGCGCGACAGCGGCATCGCCATCGCTGTCACGTCGAACATGGCGCACGCGAACACGTCCGCGCTGGCGTTGCGAATCGGGGAGGCGTTCGCGGCGCGTTGATCGTCCCGAGCTGACACGATCGTCTTCGTGGACCGGCAGTCCTCTAGACGGGCAATGGCGTCCAGGTCCCGACGATGCCGGCAGGCGCGGTCTCTCGGCCTCGGCCCAGCACTCACCCTGCACCCCATCTCCAGAGGGATCGCCTTTCAGTAGCCCGAGAACTGCTCAGCATGCACACTCGCCGAGTTCACACCGGCGTTTCTGAGCAGCGTCTCCATCGCACGGACCATCGCAGGAGGGCCTGCGACGTAGTAGGTGGCCGCCGTGACGTCCCCGATGTGCTTGGCGATCAGTTCGCGCGTGATGAAGCCGTGCTCGCCGTCCCAGATTCGAGGTTCCGCCTCGAGGTCGTGTCACAGTCGGACGATCTCGACCGAGAATTTCGCGAATTTGCTAAGTAAATTGGCTCACCGCACTGGACGATTTTCGACACTGGCTCATCCGTTCGGCATGACGTCGACTTGGAGCTATACGCCCTTGACCGTCACGCACACAATCCCCCAAATGCGCCCGAACTCCAATTCACCCCACCACCAAAGGTCGAGCTCGGGAGAAATTCATGAACTTCCCGACCGAGATGCGTCGCGCAACCAGCACATGATCGACGCCGAGGTAGGCGAGAGCACCGGGGACAGTCAACCCCGGGTGGGCGAGCAGAGCACGAATGGCGGCGAGCGTCGCCGGTGCACGCCAAATGGGCCAGGCGAACACGAAGCCGTTCGCGTTTGACGTGCCACCGATGATGCGCGCGCGCACCCGGCCTCGCCACACCTGGGGCGCGAGCGTGAGCTCGCTCAAGCCGATTGCGGCCAATCTGTTGGCGCCGTGCTGAGTGCCGCCCTGGTAGGCGGTATCAGTCGGATCCCCGGGCATCAACGCGTACCGCACGTCTTCCTCGGGATCCCATCGAAAGGAGAATGTCGGATCGTAGCGATGCCAAGGCTCGAACAGCGCCTCCCCCAGACACTGCGAACCCGAGAGGCTGACCGCCTGCTTGCCTCTTCCACGAGGCGGCGGTGCGACCTCTCGTGGCACGCTGGCCAATCGATCGAGGAAGTGCTGATGGCCCTGGCCGAAGAGGAGACACAGTGGCGTCGGGTCGATCGTATTTTTCTTGTCGTCCTTGATGGCGGCGTCGCTCATGAGCGCCGCCAACAGGTCCGCACGGTCCCGTCCAGCCGCACGTGCGCGTTGCGCTTCGGACTCAAGGATCAGGCGGCACTCGTTCCGCGAACAACTTAGGTCCTTGCGTTGCTCGAAGTCATAGCTCGAAGTGAGTGCCACGATGCCTCGCTCCGCGTGATCCGTGACTTCCTCGGTGTCAATTCGGCGTGAAAGAAAGAGCTTTGGTCGCAACGGAGGGATGTCGATGTCCCACGACACGCGAGGCTGCACCTTCTCAACTGATCCGACCGTCTCGTCTGCGGCTTCAAGAGCACGGAGCAGCCCCAACAGCGCTAGAAACGCGAGCAGGTTGTCCGGCTCGAGCCCCTCGAGACGATGGGATGCCACGATCACTTGGACTCCTCCACGGCGCGATCCTCGGACGCGCGATGATCGGCGAGCCGTAGCACCGCCTCCATGCGGGCGAGCTCCCACACGCCGTAACGCGATTTCAGCCTCTCGAAGAGCATCGGCCAGTCCAGCCCTTGCCAGTCGAACGCCAGCGATTGGGGGCCGACATCAGGGGCCGTCTCCGTCGGATCGCCGTGCGGAAACAGCGGACGCCCATACCCATGGTGCGTGCCGATCAGCCACAGGATCAGTTCAGGATCGTCGGCATCCGCAAGAGCGTGTTCGGCACGCGCGCGCCGGACTGAAAGCGCTTCATGCCGCCACCGGTCAGGCAGTCCAGACATAGCCCGCGCCTGCCGCGGCAGGCGGCGGCCAGACTTGGCCAGCAGATGGTCGGGGGCTGGCCCGAGCGGATCCCCGAAGTGGAGCCATGCCTGAAAGCGCGGATCCGCCTTGCCGCAATCGTGAAAACGTCCGGCAGCCATGAGGTCGTTGACGCGAGAAGCCGGGAGGCCCATCGCCGTACCAAACAGCGCCGCCTTCTCCGCGACATCGCCGTTGTGCTCACGAAGTGGCAGGCTGAATCCGGCAAGGGACCCAGCCGTGTCGTCCTCACTTGAATTCGTCTGGCCATCCTCGTCCCCCTGGGGCGCGGCGCGGATACCAAACGGTGCGTGGAAGACGACGCCACGCGGGCGACCTTGATCGTCACGCCCATAGAGGTCGCGGTAGGCAACGATGGCGCGGCCTCCTTTTCCGGCGTTCTGGAGCGCATCGAGGTCGGCTCGGACATCGTCGGGCAGATCGAGTTCGAACAGCACCGCGCGCACGTCTTTCCAGTTCGGAGAGACGGCCCGGGCCAGGGCATCGGCGAGAGTGTCATTCGATACAGACGATCCAAGCAGGCCCGGAGCGACGCGGACCGCGAACCGTCGTCCAACGAATGGCTGCGAAGCGCTTCGAGCGCGATCCGTCACAGGCTCCTTGGACTGAGGATCCCAGCCGAACTTGTCTGAGCCGCCATAGCGAGAGGGCACGATGATCGTGTCGCCGGGACGAATGTCTGACGGATCCACCCAGGTGGAGCGTTCGTCATCACCCTTCCACCGGAAGACTCTCCGGCCGCCGCCGTCCAGTTCGACGCGATCGTCATCGACCGGTTCGGAGACGGCGACATCCGCGAGCGCGCCCATCGGCTTCGTCCCTGCCACGAGCCAGCGGCGTACGGCCCAGATCGGCAATTGGATCGCCTCGCGCTGGCGAGGCGGAACGAGCATCAGAAGCTTGCGGGTGTCTTCGTCCTGTGCCTCGAGGGGATTCAGATCTGCTCGCCAGACCACCGTGATGGAGTCCGGTTGGCGTGTCGTGCCGTGCAGGTACAGTGCGATGTCTGGATCCGCAGTGGGAATAGGCGACGTCTGGCTGAGGAGATCGAGATGCGCCGGGAGCAGAACGGGAGCATCGTCTTTCTCGGATACCGCTTGCGACGGAATCGGCGTTCTCGTCATCCGCCGCATGAAGGCACTGATGCCGAAGTCCGCAGTCGCAACACCGTCCACCGTACCGTCCGGCTGGCCGGTGAGATAGTCCCATGCCGGCTTGATGGCGATTCCGTAGACCGGGTCGTCGTAGCGCGCTGAGAAATCGGACTTCATCCCAACAACCGCCGCGTACGGCGTGATCGTCCTGCCGGCGCGATTGAGGCGACCGAAACGCTGGCGCAGGGCGTCGATCGGAGCGGCTTCGGTGACCAGCGCATCGAAGTCGAGGTCCACACCCGCCTCTATGCACTGGGTTGCAATCACGAGGACCGCTTGGTGAAGCACGCGAACGTCGTCGTCCTTCCAGGCTACCGTGCGGATCGGCTCGATGCGCTCGACAAGATCGTCACGATCCAACGGGCGGGCAGGGCCTATCATGAGAATCGGCTCAGCCGCCACACCGCTCTCGATTTCGCGTCCGAATTCCTTTCTCACGTGCTCGAACACCGCCCGCGCTCGAGCCACTCGATTGAGCACGACGCAGATGGCCGGAGGAACACCGCTGTCCGCGCGCTGAAAGTGATCGAAGGCAGCGCGAGCCTCTTTCACCACAATCGCAGCCCGGCGAGCAATGTCCTCGTCTTCAGCCTCGATCTCGTCGCCGGTGCCGGCCTCATCCGGCCTCTTCCCCTTCGGCGTCGCCGGCGCAACGAGGCGAGCGGGCTTGGACGCGTTTAGCCGCCTCGCCAACACCGGGTGCGTCCAGTCGTCATCGTCGAGACCGAAAGGAACAGGCTCGGTGCCGTCGAACATGTCGCGGCGACCTTCGGCGGGCGTCGCGCTGAGTAACGCGACCCGCCACGGTGTCATGATCTCGGTCTCGCGCCAGCGCTCACCGTTGTAGGTTTGTATCCAGCGAAGCGTCTGTCGAAACGGCTCGGCGAGATGGACCTCGTCGAGCAGGAGCAAGCAATCGGATCCGATGAGCCCGGCATGAACCGGCTTCATCGAATCGGAAACCCCGTACCCTCGAAATAGCAGCCGGGAGCCGACCTGATCGACCGTGGAGCAGAGCACCGTCGGCTGCGCCGGCGTGCGTGCCCAATCGTCCTCGCGGGGAATGCCGCCGCGCAGGCGCCGCGCAACGAGCGGCGGGCCTTCGCCTGACAGCCGTTTCAACTGTTCTGCGACACGCGACGAGACTGGCCCAGCGGGCTCGCGCAGCGCATGAACGAGCTTGCTCGCGCTTGCGAACGCATCATCGACTACCAGCCGTCGATCTACGATGAAGGCGATGCGCACCGGTGCGTGTCGCGGCGCTTCGCGCGCAGCCTCCAGCGCAAGGTGAAATACAGCGATGTCGATCGCGGCAGTCTTGCCCGACCCCGTCGGTAGGTCCAGCAGGTCGGGCCAGACATCGCCGTGCGCAAGCCGGCGAGCTAGCCGGTCCTGCCACGGGAACGGCGTGAAGCCATGAACCTCCTGGAAGAACCCGGCAAAATCGTCGGCCGACAGACTCACTGGCGATCCTCGTCGAGCGGACGGCACAGGCCGAGTCCGACGAATCGTCCTGCGCCAAGGATGACAGGGCCGGCCACCGGAGCGCCGAACCGGATGACGGCATGGGTGAGCTGCCGATGCATTACGGACGGCGGGAGGCGCCAGCGCGTCCAGTCTGGCGAATTTCCAGACGGATACGCGGACGGAACTCCCTCGAGGGCCGAATGCTTGTCGGCGACGATCGTCACGGGGGCAGGGAGGCCGATGTTGCGACACGCCACGGCAATCTGCGCCGAGATTTCCGCCTCCCGTCTGTCGCCGTCTTCCTCCTTCAAGTGCCGGTCGAGTGCAATCGGTGTGGCCGTCGCAAACGTGCACGCTGGCGCCGTGTACTGTGCGGGCTCGAGCGAACGACGGGAGGCCTCGGTCGTCGGTGAGAGCACGATCGAAAACGCACGATCACGCGGCGTTCCCTCCTTTGTGCGCAGCGTCAGGCACCGGCGCGCACTGTCCTCGTCGATCGGTGCGAGCTCTCTCAGGGCCTTGCGGAACGTGTGGTCGTCGAGGATGCCGCTGTCACGCGGAGGCACCAGCGCGAATCCCAGCACGTGACCGTCTGCGTATGGAAAACCTGCGAACGGCAGAGGAATGATCGCGAGATGGGGAGTGCGCGCTGGATTACCATCCGCGACATGACCGCTGATGACCTCTGGAATCTCGCGTTCAAGACCGATGCGCCGATAACCACTGAGCAGCGCGTCTCGAAGGGTCTTGGCCACCAGGGCGCACGCCTGGAGGTCCGGCATCTCGCCGTCGATGTGTTCGAGAAGCAACCAGCGATCCCCGAAGACGGTCGTGGGCGGCAGAGCGACCTCGACGGCCGGAGCGACGCGCGAGCCGGAAAGCGGCCGGCGCCCCGAATCGAATGCTCTGCGCAACTCGGCCAAGCGGCCGGCGTAGACCCGGCGCGCCGGCAGCCTTCCGTCGTCGTGACCAAGCGGGGCGTCTGCGATCAGAAAGCGGCAGCGCGTCAGGCTTGCCGAGTGACCAACGTAGGAGGTGTCATGGGCAAGACGCTCGAGCGCCATCCGAGTCCCCTCGTCGATGTCGACCCCATTCCACGAGAGGTGGACGACGGGAGTGTGTGGACGGACGGCAGGAAAGCCATGCTGACGCGGCTGCCGGTTGCGGAGTGCCGGTACCACTTCCCGTGCGTGCTTCTGTTTGTCGCTTCGAGCATCGTTGGGAGGAACGAAGACGGCTGCGCCCGTCCGCGGTTCTGCGCTCGAGGCGACGATGCGGGGTGCTGGCAACTGCTCCAGCCACTCGAGCGCATCGGCTTCCTGCCGGCGTTGACCGCGCGCGGCCCACGTGGCAACGAGCGCGGAGAAGACGCGGTCAGGCTGCGGCGGCCAGTCGGGTACATCGCTGTCCGGCCCGATGGCGGCGAACGAAACGCCCGACAGATACTCGATCTCGAAGACGAGGTTCATCGTTCAGCCGCCTCGTCTTTCTCCGCCTCCTCTCCCTTTCCCGCCAGCGCCAGGTCCTGACTCTTGCGGACAATCTCGACGAGCTTGTCCTGCGGCGTGAGGCGAAGCGGTTCAGCAGACAAATCGAACCCGACCTTCTTCATGGCTTCAAGCGCGCTCTTGTACAGGTTTCTGGCCGCTTCACGGTCCAGCGCGATCGATTCGACTGCGCCGTCGGGATGCACTACTTCGAGCGGCAGTCGACCATCACACACCAGATCGCAGCGCGAACGCAGCGCGTAGCCCCGAGCGTCCTGCTCGACGAGTGCGACCAAGCCGAGCGCCGCTAGAAAACTGCGCGCAGCGACATCTCTCGCAGGATCGCCGAATCGCAGCCGTCGGAGCGCGGCGAAGCTGAGGACGAAACTGTGCTCAAGACGGTCGCAGGTGATGCCAAGCGGCTGCAGTGACGGTTTGATGTTCCCGTGATTGATGACAGCCGGCTTTCCAGCTTTGTCGCCCTTCTTTCGGGTGTAAAGAATTGCGGTACCGTCCTTCTCCTTGGCAGCATTCTTTTCGAACGCTGTCCAATCGGAGGCATCCTTCGCGCTCCTAAAAATCTCGACCTGTCGTGAAATGCCGAGCGGATCAATCCGGCTACCCGGACGCCAAGCAGCGGTGACCGGATCGAACGTCGTCAATCGGTCCGCCGTCCGTATCAGGTATCGCCCGCCCCTGCCTGCGTCTTGGAATTCGACAGGCACGTCAATCGCCATGATTTCGGAGGTAAGACAGCGCGCGAATTTCGCGCCCAATCCGCCTCCCTCGCCGGTGGAATGCCACGCTCCGAAGAGCAGCGCCGTCGGCGAGATCTCCAGCAACGAAGATGCATCCTCCGGCTTCGCCTTCGCGAGACGCTTACCCGCGACGCTGTTCATGAAAGGTTCGTCGTTCAGAAGGCTGTCGCGCAGAATCGCATCGTAGACACGATGCGGAGCATCGAGCGACGTGACTGCGGTGATGCCCTCCAGTCCCGTGCCAGTGAAATCGACGACAACGTACGGAACAGACACGCCATCGCGAACAGCACCCAACAAGGATTCTTCCAGCCGGTTCGCCTGTGACTGCACGCTATCGACGAGGACGCACCAGACGTCCTGCCCATTCACCCGACGCCGCTCATAGACGTGACGCGGCGGAGCATTGCGTCCCTCTCCGGGATAGGTCGGCGGGAAGATCTTGTCGCCCTTGCCCCCCATTGGCTGAAGAGTCTGTCTTCTTCTCAGCGCGGCGTCTTCGACAACCATCTGATTGAGTCTGTCGATTTTCATCGTCGCTCCCTCGCAGTCGTCGCCATCCGTTCCCGCGATCCAGCGCCACGAGACTTCAAGATGGGTCAGGGTTCTCGGACCGTGAGGAGTCTACAGCCCAGCTCGCGGCGATTTCAAGAGGTCAAGACACACTTGATGTCACGCCCTGATGTGATTACAATATATCCATGATTCGGACTCAGATTCAGCTGACCGATCAGCAAGCCCGGCGTCTGCGCTCAGAAGCTCGAGAACGGGGCGTATCACTTGCCGAATTGATCCGGCGCTATGTCGAGAAAGGGCTCTCGGAAGGAACATCCGATCGCGGCGCGCTATATGCCCGGGCAGCACGTGTCGTCGGTCGATTCCCTGATCGACATGGCGCTCATGACGTCTCGACCGAACACGATCGTTACCTGGACGAGGCGTTCGAGTGAACGCGGTCTTCGCGGATACGTCGGCACTCTTCGCCTTGCTAAATGCAAAGGACGAGAATCACGGCCGCGCGGCGCGTGCGTTCGCGACGCTCCGCACCCGTCAGTCGCCGCTCGTGTCGACGTCCTTCGTGCTCGTGGAAACCTACGCGCTCGTTGGGCGGCGCCTCGGCCTCAACGCAGTACGAAGTTTTCGGACGGATTTTGCGCCGTTGCTCGAGGTCGTGTGGGTCGACGACACGCTCCACAACGGCGGGCTGGATCTGTTGCTCGATCGACAGAAGCGCACGCTGAGCCTCGTTGATGCCGTTTCTTTCGTCACGATGCGTCAGAGAGACATGAACGACGCATTCGCCTTCGATCCACACTTCGAGCAGGAGGGGTTCTCGCTGGTCAACTGAGGGCAAAGCGAGATACTTGTCCTTCCCGACGCATAGGTAACGGCTGATTCCGGAGACATAGGTGACACTCGGCCCTTCCGTCAGGAGGGGCCATGCCGTGGAAGGAGTGTCACGTGATTGACGAACGGCTGCGGTTTGTCGCCCGCCTGCTGGAGGGCGAGTCGATGACGGCGCTGTGCGAGGAGTTCGGGATCTCGCGCAAGACCGGCTACAAGATCTATGAGCGGTACCGCGCGGACGGTCTGCAGGGCCTGGCCGACCGGAGTCGTCGGCCCCAACGCCAGGCCAATCAGCTTCCGGTCTCGATCGAAGGGCAGATCGTTCGACTGAGGCGGAAGTATCCGAGTTGGGGCGCTCCCAAGATTCGGGAGAAGTTACGGCCGCTGTGCGCGCCCGTGCGGTGTCCGGCCATCAGCACGGTCCATGCCGTGTTGCATCGCCACAACCTCGTTCGGGCCTCGCGGTCGCCCACGACCGCGCGCCGCCGGCACGCCGCTGACGCGGGTGACGACGCCCCATGCGCTGTGGTGCGCCGATTTCAAAGGACAGTTTCTGCTCGCGGATCGCCGCTACTGCTATCCGCTCACGATCTCGGACTTCGCCAGTCGTTTCGTGGTGCGCTGCGAGGCCCTCGAGACCACGCGCGAGATCACCGCCGTACCGGTGTTTGAGCGGGCGTTCCAGGATTTTGGACTCCCCACCGCGATCCGCACCGACAACGGCGTGCCGTTTTCATCGCCCTGGGCCCTTTATGGCCTCAGCAAACTCTCCGTCTGATGGCTGCGGCTCGGGATTCGCATCGAACGCCTCACGCCCGGGCATCCTGAACAGAACGGTCGCCATGAACGCAGGCATCTCACGCTGAAACAGGAAGCGACCCGACCGGTGGCCGCCAACATCCTGCAACAGCAGGAACGCTTCGATGCCTTCGTCGATCGGTTCAACCCCGAGCGCCCGCACCAGGCGCTGGACATGGGAGTGCCGGCCGACTTCTACGCGCCGTCGGCGCGCCCGTGTTGCGGGGTGGAGGATGTCGCCTATCCCGTCCACGACCTGAGCCTCACCGTCACGCATTGCGGGCGAATCTGCTTCAAGGGGCGAAAGATCAATCTCAGCCACGTCTTCGCCGGTCAGCCGGTGGCGGTCCGGCAAGTGGAGGATCGCGTCTGGTTGGTCAGCTTCCTGACCTATGACCTGGGCTACTTCGATGACGAAAGCTGCCGATTGGAGCCGATCAATAATCCGTTCGGCTCGGCAGTGTCACCTATGACCCCAGAATGATCTGTTACCCATGTGTCCGGAATGGACCCCTGATGAATTGGCTCCTCGGGCTGGATTCGAACCAGCAACCCTCCGGTTAACAGCCGGATGCTCTGCCGTTGAGCTACCGAGGAACGGCGGGAAGGACGCACTCTGCCGAGGCGATTTCGCCTCGGGCAAGACCATTGATTTTAGGCCAACGCTGTCAACAGGCGCAACTTCTCCCACGCGCACGCGCAGCAATCGCAGACGCGGGTGAAGCACGCGGCGTCACCCGCCACCGGCGAACTCGTCCGAACGAGGCGCTGACGCCCAGCCGTCGCAACGGATCGTCAGGGCGAACCGCGGCGCGGCCCGCACGACCTGGCGCGCGTCCTGGCGCTACGCGTGCCGGCGAGCGGGCCGAGCGCCAAACCGACGCCGCCCGGCGGGCCCGCGCGGTGACGAATGGCGCCGGAATGCCGTGGGCGGAGCGGGACGCGCCTGTTCGGCACCAGCCTCGAACCCCTCGACCGAGACGCGTTCGATCCCAGTCCGCACGAGACGCTCGATGTCCGACAGCATGTCGCGATCGTTCGGCCCCACGAGCGACACCGCGCGCCCGGTGACGCCCGCGCGTCCTGTCCGGCCGATCCGGTGCACGTAGTCCTGCGCGACCATCGGGAGGTCGTAGTTGACGACGAGCGGCAACTGCGCGATGTCGAGACCGCGCGCGGCGATGTCGGTCGCGACGAGCACGCGCACGCGGCCAGTGCGGAACCCGTCGAGCGCGCGCGTGCGCGCCGACTGGCTCTTGTTGCCGTGGATCACCGACGTCGCGATCCCGAGACCGTCCAGGTGCCGGCCGACGCGATCCGAGCCGCGCTTCGTCCGGCAGAACACCAGCGCCTGTCCCACCGGCGCCTGCGCCAGCACGCGCGCGAGCAGGTCCGGCTTCCGGTGATCCGCCACCGGATGCACGTGGTGCGTGACCGTGGGCGCCACCATCTTCTCGCCCACGTCGACGTGCTCGGGCGATCGCGTCATGTCGGCGGCGAGCGCGACGACGTCCCGCGGGAGCGTCGCCGAGAACAGGAGCGTCTGGCGATCCTTCGGCAGCGCGGCCGTCAAGCGGCGGATCGCCGGCAGGAAGCCGACGTCCATCATGCGATCGGCCTCGTCGACGACCAGGATCTCGACCGCCGACAGGTCGATCGATCGACGCTGCACGTGATCGATCAGCCGCCCCGGCGTCGCGACGACGATGTCGGGCCGCTGCGCGAGGGCGCGCAACTGGTGGACCATCGACACGCCGCCGAAGATGACGGCGGTGCGCACGCGAGCCGTCGCACCGTAGCGCGCGACGGCACGATCGACCTGCACGGCGAGCTCACGAGTGGGCACGAGCACGAGGCCGCGGGGACCACGCGGCCGCGCCGCCCGGTCGGTCGCGGCATGCAGCCGATCGATCATCGGCAACGCGAAGGCGGCCGTCTTCCCCGTGCCGGTCTGCGCGCGAGCAAAGAGGTCACGGCCCGTGAGCACGATGGGAATCGATGCAGCCTGCACGGGCGTCGGCTGCGCGTACCCGAGACGAACGAGCGCATGGCAGAGCACGGGGGACAGACCGAGATCAGCGAACGTGGACGGCGCGGCTGGAACGATGGACATGAGAGCTTCCTGGTCGTCTCTTCTGGACGAAAATGGCCGGCGCCAGCATGGCGACACGGCTCCCGGACGTCGCGTGGACGCCGGCGGATTTCGTCTCGAAGCTAAGGACTCGAACGCGAGTCAGGAAGGCTGGTCAGCCGACACGAGGCAGAGCGCGTGGCAAAGATCCGGCCTCCAGCATAGCACGCGGCCGGCCGGCGCAACGGCCGACGAGATTTCGGCGCTGTTCGCCGCTCGTCGGTCTTTCAGCGAGGCGTGACGCTGCGCGGCTCTAGGGCGGCCACCCGCGAAGCACGCGCCCTGCGCGTCTGCCTCTCAGGCTCCCGACGGCCACCCGATGGTCAAGAGCAACGCGCTGTCTTCGAGCGCCTCGACATCGTGGCGCACGCCATGATCCAGCGCGAGCAAGCTGCCCACGGGTAGGTTGAACGTGCGGCCTTCTGCGCGCACGTGGACGCGACCACGCACGGTCTGGATCGAGATCTGTCCTTCGGTGTCATGCGGCGCGATGCGCGCCCGCGCCTCGAGCGCTATCAGGACCACGCGCAGGTTGCCGAACTTCACGAGCGTCTTCGCGTTGTGACCGCTCTTCCACGCGGATTCGCCGTGGAGCGCCTCGAGCTCTCTCGCGAGGTCCAGCTCCAGGTACGGTCCTGCCGCAGGCTTCGCATGCGGCCTCCGGCGCTCGAGATCTTCGTTCGACGTGTCCGACATGATGCCCTCCCCTCGACTCGACTGGCACAGGTCAGCCGCTCCGGCCTGCAGCCTGGCGAACAGCGCGAGCCTGGCGGACGTCGAAGCGGCGCGTCAGGCCGGCCAAGCAACTCAACGCCAAGACGTCTGGTTCGTAGTCAACGGCCGCCGATCCCCGCCGTATGCGAGGTCTCAACCGCCTGGATCGATCCCTCGGACTGTTCGCCGACGACTCCGATGCAAAAGACGACCGGCCCCCGCGACGCCTGTGCTCGGTCGCCGCAAGAAGCCGATCGCATTCGCATGAGCGCGCGCCGTGCCGGCCGTACCAACGGACGCTGACGTCCCGCAAGCGATCGACGTCATCGACGCGATCATCGATCGAGCGGCCATCCCTACATCGGTCACGAAGCCGCTCACGATGGAACGGCCGCCGACTCGCTCTCGGCTGGCGTTCTACCTCACGCTGACCTTCACCTCGATGTTCATCGTCCCGCCGCGCAGCGCGCGCGACACAGGACAACCCTTCTCGGCCTCCGTCACGAGCTGCGTGAACTTCGCCGCATCGGCGCCCTGCACCCCTTCGGCGACGACGTCGAGATGCGACGTCGTGATCGTGATGCCGGCGTCGGTCTTGTCGGCCGTGACGGTGCAGGTCACGTGGTGCGCCTTCGCCGTGATGTTGTTGCGCGCCATCGTGCCGGCCACGACCATGGCGTAGCAGGCGGCATGCGCGGCGGCGATCAACTCTTCGGGACTGGTCGCGCCGCCCGATTCGCCGATGCGCTGCGGAAACGTGACCGGCAGCGTGAACGCGCCGGTACCGGCCTTCGCCACGCCCTTCCCGTCCATGAGCGTGCCGTTCCAATCGACCGAGACGTGCCGTGAGAACTGTGCCATGTCCTGCTCCTTGAGATGATGCGCGGCCGCAGTCTACGCGGCCGCCTTTCGTTTCCTGGCCCTGCTCCTGCCCCCTCGCGTTGAAGTGGACAACTGCACGATCGCGCCCACCACGAGGAGCGCGACCCACCCGACCGTGTACCACCACCGCTCCGGCAGCGGGTCGAGCGGATAGAGGATCCAGACGTCGCCGGTTCTCGCCGCGCGAGTAGCCGCGCGATCACCCATCAGCGCGAGCGCGCCGACGATGATCGTCCACGCTCCCGCCGTCGCGGTGCCGAGAATCACGACCAAGCGAGCGACCGACAGGGCGCCGAGCGCGCCGAGCACGGCGACGACGACGAGCAGCCAGGTCGGCGGCTCGCCGCCGACCAGCCGCCACCCGAGGTTCAATGCGAGCGCTGCGAGCCCGGCGCCGACGAGCCCGACGCCGATGAAGTACGCCGCGATCATCAGCGCGCCGCCCACCACGCCGCCGACCACGGCCGCCACCGACAGCGTCCAGACGCTCGACGACGGTCCCATCATCTGCGTGGCAATCATCGCCCCGGCGACGAAGCCGTAGATGCCGAGCACGAGCCGGAACAGCCGGTAGCCGAAGAAGCAGGCCAGCACGCCGCCGAGCGTGATGATCGCGGCTGCTGGCGCGGCGTACGACGCCGGAAGCATCCGGCGATTATGTCATCATCAGCCTGCAGCCGCGCCCTCCCGATGAGCCGCCGATCCCTCACGAACAGCGCCGTCACGGCGATCGGCATCGTGCTGCTCGCCTGGCAGGTGCGGGACGTCGGCGGCCTCGCGACCGTCCGCGACGGGCTGGGCCGCGTGGGCGCCGGCTTCGGGCTCATCATGGCGCTCGCATTCGTGCGCTTCGCTCTGCGCACGTGCGCATGGGTCGCGCTCTTCGAACGCAAAGTGCCGCTCCGCGCGGCCATCGCCGCCACGATCAGCGGCGACGCGCTCGGCAACATCACGCCGCTCGGCCTGGCGGCGAGCGAGCCCGCGAAAGCCGTCTACCTTCGGCCGCACATGGATGCGACGCAGGCGCTCGCGGCGCTCTTCGCGGAGA
The DNA here is from genome assembly GCA_020853395.1 of Acidobacteriota bacterium. Taxonomy (NCBI): domain Bacteria; kingdom Pseudomonadati; phylum Acidobacteriota; species Acidobacteriota bacterium. Next base: position 4,456 of record JADYYY010000013.1, on the reverse strand, counting down.
ACTTCTTCTACAGCGTGTCGGTGGCGCTCTACGTGATCGCCGGCGCGATCGCGATGATCGCCGCGTTCGATCTGCCCGCCCGCCTGCAGCAGGCGGGAATCGCAGTGCTCGGGCTCATGGGCGCCGTGCTCGTCGGCGCCTGCTGGATCGCCTGGCAGCGCCCCGCCGCCGCGAGCGCGATCGTGAGCCGCCTTCCCTCCGCTCGCCTCCGCCGCGTCGTCGATCGCGTACGCGACTTCGAAGCCCGCACGTACGGCTCGCCCGGCCACAAGGGCGCGCGGCTCGGCCTGCTGGCAGCCTCGGAGCTTGGTTTCCATCTCGTGAGCTTCCTCGAGGCCTGGCTGATCCTCTCGCTGCTCACCGGCGAGTCACAGCCGCTCCAGGCGTTCGTGCTCGACAGCGTCAACCGCGTGATCAACGTCGTCTTCAAGGTCGTGCCGCTGCGGGTCGGCGTGGACGAGGTCAGCTCGGAGCAGGTCGCCGCGGCGATCGGCCTCGCGCGCGGCGTCGGCACGCAAGCCGCACTCGTGCGCAAGGTGCGAATGACGGCGTGGGCGGCGGTGGGCCTGGTGCTGTGGGCCACGAGAGCCGGGGCGACGACCCGGACAATCGATCGACCTCGCGTCTGAGGGCTGAGATCAGATCTTCAGGTGCGGGTCCTCTTCAGGCCCGCGTTCGCCAGCGCATCCGCGAAGACGAACACTCCGCTAGCGCAACGGGTGCGGCTGGAGCGACGTGGAAGACGCCACGGTCGTGGTCGGCTCACCCTGTCCCGTGTTCCAGCGCGGCTCACGCCGGATGAGCGCCTCGGCCGACGCGGCGTCGAGCGGATGCGAGAAGAGGTAGCCTTGGCCATAGCGGCAGCCCAGCGATCGCAGTTGCTCGCACTGTGCCTGGGTCTCGATGCCTTCCGCCGTGACGCTGAGGCGGAGCTGGCTCGCCAACGCGACGACGGCGCCGACGAGGCCGGGATGCGAATGCTCGATCGCGATGAACGTGCGATCGAGCTTCACGCCGGCAATCGGCAGCTCATGGAGGCACGACAGCGACGAGTAGCCCGTGCCGAAGTCGTCGAGCACCACCCTGATGCCCGCGGACCGCAGCCGTCCGATGACGTCCGCCGCGGCGTCACGGTTGGCGATGACGGCCGACTCGTTCACTTCGACGACGACCTGTTCGGGCTGGAGCGCGCAGCCGCCGAGCACGTCGATGAGCCGGTGCACGAGCCCGGCCTCGAGGATCTGGCGGGTCGCGAAGTTCATCGTCACCGACAACGGCGCCGGCCCGGCGTGCTTCGTCTGCCAGGCCTGCAACTGCGCACAGACGTCCTCGATGAAGCGGCGGCCAATCGGCAGCACGAGGCCCGTGGCCTCCAGGAGCGGCACGAACTCGGCCGGCAGCACCACGCCGCGCTCGGGATGCCGCCACCTGAGCAGCGCCTCGAAACCGACGAGACCGCCCGAAACGAGATCGACGATCGGCTGGTAGTAGGGCATGAACTCGCGGCGCTCGATGCCGAACCGCAGATCGGCATCGAGGCGGCGCCGTTCTTCGACGTCGGCGCGCATCTCGGCATCGAACAGCTCGTATCGCCCCTTGCCGAGCGCCTTCGCGCGGTACATCGCGGTGTCGGCGTCGCGCACCGCGTCCTCGGGCTTCACGAGCGACGCACGGTTCACCGCGATCCCGATGCTCGCCGTTGCCACGACGTCGCGATCGCCCACGCGGACGGGCGCGGCCAGGGCGCGCTGGATGCGCTCGGCCACGCGCGTCGCTTCGAGCGGCCCGGGGATGTCCTGCAAGAGGATCACGAACTCGTCCCCACCGATGCGCGCGAGCATGTGCTCGGGGACGCGCACCGCGCCGCTCGGCTGTCCGGCACGATCCACGACGTCGGTGGCGCGCAGGCAGTGCTCGATCCGGTGCGCCACGTCCTTGAGCAGCTCGTCGCCGGCCTGGTGGCCGAGCGTGTCGTTGACGTCCTTGAAGTCGTCGAGGTCCAGGAACAGCAGCGCGAACAGGCTGTCGGGCCTCGCGCGCGTGTGCTGCGCCTCCAAACGGCTGCCGAGCACGGTCCGGTTGGGCAGCCCGGTGAGCGCATCCACCACCTTGCCATCGGTGATGTCGCTCATCGATCCGGCGAAGCGCGTGGCGGCGCCGCCGCGGCCGCGCACGGCCGTGCCGCGCACCCGCACCCACCGATAGCCGCCCGACTTGTGCCGGAGTCGATGTTCGCTCTCGAAGACCTCCGGGCCGCCAGCGAGATAGGCGTCGATGGCGCGCAGCACGCGCGGCCGGTCGTCGGGATGCACCCGATCCAGCCACTCGGACGAGGCGGTGCCGATCTCGGACTCCTCGTGGCCCGCGATCGCTTTCCACCGCGCGGAGTAGTACACCTCGTGCGTGCGCAGATCCCAGTGCCACAGGCCGTCGATTGCGCCCGCCGCAACGAGCGCGCTCCGCGCGGCGATCTCGCGCAGCCGGTCGTACTCCGGCTGCGGCACGCGGACGAGCGACGCCGCCTGCCGTTCCGAGACGCCGTCAGAGACTGAAGGAAAGGTCGAGGGGGACGTCATGCACGGGGGTACCGCACCCGCTGCCCGAGTCATCGGCAGGTGGCAGGGACTCTTTAGTGCGTTTCACAACTCCCGCGGCGGAGGTGGCGCCGGACGGGGCCGCTCCCGCGTGGCGCGCAGGCGACGCCGTGATCACGCGCGTGGTGCCGAGCACCACATGGCACCAGACGGCGACAGGACCCGCGCTCGCCGAGTCTTGAAACGCTTGGGGCATCTCTTGAGGAACGACACCGGGTCTCGCCGCTCAGATCTCGCGCCGTCCTTCCATCGACTTCGACATCGTGAACTCATCGGTGTAGTCGATGTCGCTGCCGACCGGCACGCCCATCGCGATGCGCGTCACGCGCGGGCCGAGCGGCTTGAGCAGCCGCGCCACGTAGAGCGCGGTCGCCTCCCCCTCGACGGTAGGATTCGTGGCCAGGATCACTTCCTCGACGCCGCCTTGGTCCACGCGCGCGAGCAGGCCCTTGAGCTTGAGGTCATCCGGCCCGATCCCCTGCAGCGGCGCGATCGCGCCCATCAGCACGTGGTACCGCCCGCGGAACCCGCGCGTCTTCTCGATCGCGGCGACGTTCTCGGGCTGCTCGACCACGCAGATGACCTTTGGATCGCGATCGGCCGCGGTGCAGTACGCGCACGGATCGACGTCGGTGATGTTGTTGCAGATCGAGCAGTAGGTGACGCGCTCCTTGACCGAGAGCAGCGCCGCACAGAGCGCGTCCACCTCCTCGCGCGGCGTCTTCAACAGGTGATAGGCGAGCCGCTGCGCGCTCCTCGCGCCGATGCCGGGCAGCCGCTGCAGCGCCGTGATCAGCTCGGCCAGCGGATCGACCCGCACCATCAGGAGAGCCCGGGGATCCTCAGGCCGCCCATCATCCCCTGCATCTGCTGCGCGAGCGCCTCGTCCACCTTCCGATGCGCGTCGTTCACCGCCGCGACGATCAAGTCCTGCAGCATCTCGACGTCGTCCTTCGACACGACCTCGGGATCGATCGTCACGCTGACGAGGTGCTTGTGGCCGTTGACGCGGACGGTGACCATGCCGCCGCCCGTGGACGCGTCCACCGTCATCTCGCCCATCTGCTTCTGCAGCCGCTCCTGCATCTGCTGGGCCTGTTGCATCATCTTCTGAATGTTCATGGGATCGGTCCTCGGTCCTGTGTCGCGGGTCTGGCGCCAGAGCCAGGCGGCGACGGTCCGCCGTCACTCGAGACGAGTCAATTCAATCATCAGCGGAAGGATTTCGAGCCGTCAATGCGCGCGTCAAATCTCCTCGACGTCCTCGACGTCGCCGCCGAACACGTCGAGCACGGCCTGCACGGCTGGCTCGGCCTTCGCGCGCGACCGCAGCTCGGCCTGGTGGCGCGCCTCCGCGTCGCCCCCGCCGCCCGCCTGCGACGCTGCCGGCTCGGACTCGCACGACTGAACCGTCATGCGGCGGCCGCTCACCGCGTGCGCCAGCTGCTCCACCCAGGCTTTGCGCGCGTCGAGCTGCGACCGGAGCGATCGGTGCACTGGCGCGAACGTGAACACGACGGTGTTCTGCTCGACCTCGATCTTCTGCGCCTGCGCGACGACCATCCCGTAGAACGTCTTGTTCTGCTCACGGATCGATGACAGCAGAGCGGACTTCACATCGACGGCGGTCCCGGGTCCTGGGTCCCGGGTTCCGGGTTCGCGCGCTTCGGTCCTTTGGTCCGGTCCCGCGGTCCTTTGGTCCGGTCCGGCAGTCCTTTGGTCCGGTCCCGCGGTCCTTTGGTCCGGTCCGGCAGTCCTCTGGTCCGGTCCGGCAGTCCTCTGGTCCGGTCCGGCAGTCCTCTGGTCCGGTCCGGCAGTCCTCTGGTCCGGTCCGGCAGTCCTCTGGTCCGGTCCGGCAGTCC
>JADYYY010000012.1 GCA_020853395.1 Acidobacteriota bacterium | reverse complement strand
TCTTGGGGTACGGCATGTCCGAGCGCACGCCCGAGCATTCGAGCCTGAGTCGGATTCGGCAGCGGCTGGACATCGAAGTGCACCAGGAGGTCTTCACCTTCGTGCTGAAGATTCTGGCGAAGAAGGGTTTGCTGAAGGGCCGCGCGATCGGCGTGGACGCAACGACGCTCGAAGCCAACGCCGCGCTGCGCAGCATCGTGCGCCGTGACGACGGCACGAGTTACCAAGACTTCCTCGTCGCGCTCGCGAAGCAGTCGGGGATCGAAACGCCGACGCGAGCCGACATCGCCAAGCTCGACCGCAAGCGCGCGAAAAAGGGCTCGAACGACGACTGGAAGCACCCGCACGATCCCGACGCGAAGATCACGAAGATGAAGGACGGCCGCACGCATCTCGCGCACAAAGCCGAACACGCGACCGATCTCGACAGCGGCGCGGTGATGGCGGTGGTCGTGGCGGACGCGACTGCGGGCGACTGCACGACTCTCAAGGCGACGATGGTGGCGACGGCGACGCAACTGAAGTCCGTCGTGACGGACGAGAGCTGCAGGGAACACGTCGATCCGCGCGCGCTGACGACTTGGATCGCTGACAAGGGCTACCACTCGAACAGCACGATGAAGATGGCGGCCGAGCTGGAGCTGAAGACCTACATCGCCGAGCCCAACCGCGGACGGCGTCGCTGGGAAGAGCAGCCCGAGGCGCGCCGCGGCACCTACGCGAATCGACGACGGCTGCGCTCGAAGCGCGGGCACGAATGGATGCGCAAACGCGGCGAGATGATCGAACGCAGCTTCGCGCACTGCCTGGAGACCGGCGGCATGCGCCGGGTGCATCTGCGCGGTCGCGAGAACATCCTCAAACGCTACTGCGTGCACGTCGCGGGCTTCAACCTGAGCCTGGTGATGCGACAACTGATCGGATTCGGCACTCCGCGCGGCCTGCAGGGCCGTCTCGTCGAGATCTGCGCGCTGCTGAGGCTCTGGATCACGTGGCTCGCACGATTCCTCGGAGCCGGCGCGAGCGAACTCGATGCTCGATCGACCTTGAACTCGGAACTCATCGAGCCGGGCGCGCGCCATGAATCGATGGCTTTCTCAACGGGCTGTTAGCCCGTACTAGGCGACTCATAATCGCTTGGTCGTAGGTTCGAGTCCTACATGGCCCACTTCACGCGCGGTGCGCCGAAGGGACCGCGGCTCCGCGGCAGGCGGGCACACCTGCGGCGGAGCCACGGAGAATCGAGCGCGCCGGCGCGCGGTCAGGGCAGCGTGACGAGTTGCAGCGCGTCGCTGAGATTGGTGGTCTTGGGCGCCGGCGGATCGCGGAACCAGGCTTGCGCGTAGACCGTCGTTCCGGCCTGGAACGGCTGGCCCAGCGCGCTGGGATGCGTCGCGAGGAAGGCCAGCCAGTCGAGCGTGAACGAGCCGTCGCACGCGCCGGTCGTTCCGCCGCTCGTTTGGCTCGGCGTGCGCTGGGTCGGCGGCTTCACGCACAGAAAGCTCGAGCTGCTCGCGCTCCAGGGTGCAGGCGTGAAGCCGCTGTTGTCGGTGCCGTAGAAGATCAGGCCCGTGCGCTGGCCTTCGACGCCGTTGACCGCGAGCGTGAAACCGCTCGCGGCCGAGATGCTCGGCGTGCCCGTGGCGCCGATCTGCGCGGTGCAACCCGCGGTCGTCGTTCCGGCGGTGCAGTAGCTGGTCGGCGTGCTCGTGTACGGAATGTCGTAAGAGACGATCGCCTGGTCGCTGCCGATGATCAGGCGCAGCACCAGCCTGTTGCCGGCGCTCAGGCCCAAGCTGGAACCGCCACTGTTGTCGTTGCCGTAGACCGACCAGCCGAGGATCGGCTGATTGCCGAGTTGCGGCATCAAGTCGCCCTTGCGCGCGAGCAGCTCCAGGCCGTTGCTCGGCGTCCACTGGTAGAGCGCGGCGTCGTTGACTCCGACCACCACGTCGCCCGCGACGAGGCCGGTGACGAACACCAGCGTGCCCAGATCGTTGAACGCATAGACGGTCGAGCTCAGGCCACCGATCAGCGCGTTGCTCGTGCCCGGCGCCGGATCGCCCTCGCGCGCGACCAGTTGCAGCGCGCCGCCCGGAGCGCTCGTCAGCCCACTCCAGAGCGCCGAGTCGCTTCCAGTGCCGACGGCACCGCGGAGGTTGCCGATGAACGAGAAGCGCCCTTGGTTTCCGAGCATCAGCGTGCCGGGGTTGATCGAAGCCAGTTGCACGCCCGCGAGCCCCGGCGCCGGGTCGTTCTCGCGCGCCAGGACCTGCACCGCACCGCCCGAAGGCCAGTAGGCCAGGACCTGATCGTCGCTGGTGGTCGTCGCTCCGTCGCGGATGTCGGGTGAGAACAACACGTTGCCTTGCGCGTCGAGCGCGGCGCCGAGCGCTCCCCAGCTCGAGGCGCCCGACACGATGCCGAACACCTCGCCTCCCGCGAGCCCGGGCACCGGATCACCCTCGCGCGCGATGAGCACGTGCGCGCCGCCGAGCGTCGAGCGGTACAGCGCCTGGTTGGTCGTGCCGGTCGGCAGCGGCGAGCCCACCGCGGAGTTGTAGATGCACTCCCACAGCACTTGGCCGGCTGCGTTGAGCTTGGCGAAGTTGTTCGAGGTCGTTCCGGTGCCGGTGAAGGAGAAGATCGCGTGGCTGTCGGGCATCACGTCGGCCTTGCGCACGAGCAACTGCAGATTGCCCGGAGCGCCGAGCCACCAGCCCTCGTTGTTGGTCGTGCCGACCACGTCGCCGCCGGCGATCTGCGAGCGGAACAGGTACTGGCCGCTGGCGTTGGCGCCGCTCGTCGGCGCCGACACGACCGTGGTCGTGGTCAGGTCCGCGCTGAACTGCGCGTTGGTCGTCCCTGGCGCTGCGTCCGACTCCTGGACGAGCGTCGACAAGCTGGACGGTGTGCCGACGATCAACGCCGTGTCGTTGGCGCTGGTGATCCCGCCGTTCCACAGCGAGCTGACGGCGAGCATGTGTCCGTTCGCGCCGATGCGGTAGAGCGAGGTCATCCCGGGCGCGCCCGCGGATGTGCTCAGGGTCACGCCGGTCGGTTGTCCGGGCGCTTGCGAGCCGCCTTGTGCGACCAGGGCGAGGTTGCCCGGCGCGCCGTAGAACCAAGCACGGTCGTCGCCCGTTCCGACGCCGCCGCCGAAGAAACGGCCGCGAAACAGCACGTTTCCGCTGTCATCGACGGCCGGGACCTCGAAGTAGCCCGCGCCGCCGAAGACGGCTCCCGGGACGCCGGGAACGGCTTGTCCGGAGGCCGCGATGACTTGTGCGGAGACTTGAAGCGGATGCTGCGCGAGCGCGCTGGCGGCCAGGACGAGTGCGGCGGAGGACGAGCCCAGGAGAGTTCGATGCATGGGGTGCCGGACGGCGGGGGGGAGTGTGTCGCCGTGGCGCCGATACAGACCGAGCGCCCGACTTGACGGTAAGCGTCCGGCGGCAAATGCTGGCGTTCGGTGGCGGGCTGCCGGGCGCGGTCTCAGCTTGGCGGGATGAGCGATCGAGCGACGGGAGGGGACGAGTTGGCGGCGCACTACGCGTGCGTGCTTG